>JAICUF010000097.1 GCA_025935995.1 Gemmatimonadales bacterium | reverse complement strand
CGCAGGTCGAGGTCACCTTCGACATCGACGCCAACGGCATCCTCCACGTCTCCGCGCGCGACAAGGCGACGGGCAAGGAGCAGAAGATCCGGATCGAGGCCTCGAGCGGCCTGAGCGACACGGACATCGACAAGATGGTGAAGGCGGCGGAGGCCCACGCGTCGGAGGACAAGGCGCGGCGGGACCAGATCGAGGCGCGGAACCAGCTCGATGCGCTGGTCTACCGCGTGGACAAGGACAGCAAGGAGTGGGTCGAGAAGCTGCCGGCGGAGGCCAAGTCGCGGCTGGACGCCGCGCTCGAGTCCGGTCGCCAGGCGCTCCGGACCGGCGAGGCCGATGGTATCCGGACGGCGCTCGACGAGCTCAACGCCGCCTACTCGGCGGCCGGTGCCGCGCTCTACCAGAGCCAGGCGCCGTCGCAGGAGGGAGCCCCGGGCGCGGAGCCCGGTCCCGAGGCGGGGGCCCAGCCGGGCACGCCGCCGGAGGACGTGGTCGAGGCCGACTACGAGATCGTGGACGACAAGAAGTAAAGATCGAGGGGACACGCCGGGGGGACCGCGACGGAAACACCCCGGCGTGCATCCCCGTTAGATTAGAGAAGGTCCGGTTCCGGAGCCCGCGCGGTGTGCGGGCTCCGGTTTCCCTGCAAGCCACTGAAGGATGCCATGTCAGCTCGCTCACTCAACTGGCTCAAGTTCGGAGGGCTCGTGGCCCTCGCCTTTGCGCTCGGACTCCTCTTTGCCGGGCTGCTCAACCTCCCCCACGCATCCGATGCCCAGGAGCCCGGCCGGCAGGCGATCGCGCCGGTACAGGCGCCGTCGATTCCCGAAGCCAAGCCGCTCGAGCAGTTGAGCCAGGCGTTCGCGGCGGTCGCCGACGTGGTCACGCCGAGCGTGGTCTACATCCAGTCCCAGCGGACCGAGCGGAACGCGGGTCGTCGGCTTCCGCCGGGGATGGAGCAGTTCTTCGGTCGGCCCCTGCGCCAGCAGCCGCAGGTGGAGCGCGGCAGCGGCTCCGGATTCATCGTCTCGACCGACGGCTACATCCTCACCAACAACCACGTCATCGCCAATTCCGACCGGGTGACGGTGCGACTGCGGGACAACCGCCAGTTCACGGCGCGCCTGGTCGGCACCGACCCCAATACCGACGTCGCGGTGCTCAAGATCGACGCGACCGGCCTCAAGCCGGTGGCGCTCGGCAACAGCGATGACGAGCGGATCGGCGAGTGGGTCCTGGCCATCGGGAATCCGCTGGGCGAGGGGCTCACCTTCACCGTCACCTCGGGCATCATCAGCGCCAAGGGCCGCGCGCTCAATGCGCTGCTCCCCGAGGGGACCGGCATCAGCGACTTCATCCAGACGGACGCGGCCATCAATCCCGGCAACTCGGGCGGCCCGCTGGTCAACGTGAAGGGCGAGGTGATCGGAATCAACAGCGCGATCGCGAGCGAGACCGGCTTCTACTCGGGCTACGGCTTCGCCATCCCGATCAACCTCGTCAAGAACGTGATGAACCAGCTCATCACGACCGGCACGGTGCACCGCGCGGCGCTCGGCGTCGGCATCCGGGACGCGTCCCGCGAGGATGCTGCCTATGTCGGCATGAACGAGATCCGCGGCGTGCTGGTGTCGACGATCACCGAGGACAATTCCCCGGCGGCGAAGGCGGGGATCGAGCCCGGCGACGTGATCATCTCGCTCGACGGCAAGCCGGTCGACCGCGTCGGCCAGCTGCAGCAGGAAGTCGGCTTCCGGAAGCCCGGCGACGTCGTGAAGGTCGAGGTGGCCCGCAAGGGTGGCGTCCGGAAGACGTTCGACGTGCGGCTCGAGGCGCTGCCCGATTCGGATCTCGCGTCCGCGCCGTCGGACACCTCGGCGGACGACGGCGGCGATTCCGCCGGCAGCACCGCGCCCGCCGCGACGATGAACCTGCTCGGCATCAGCGTGCAGTCGGTCACCCCGGCGCTGGCGCAGCAGCTGGGCGTGCCGCGGACGACCCGCGGCGTGATGGTCACCGACATCGCGCCGGGCGGACCCGCCTATGATCTCAACCTCGTGACGCCGGCGCAGGGTCACGGAGCGGCGGACATCATCGAGACCGTCGAAGGGAAGCCGGTGCGCACCGACGCCGAGCTGCGGGCCGCGCTCAAGAGCGCCGGCGCGGGACACATCGTGACGCTGGGGATCCAGCGCGTCTTCGCGCAGGGGAAGCCCAACCACTTCGTCGAGCGGGTGCGGCTGGGCGAGCCCTGAGTCCGCCCGACCCCGCCCGCCCGAACGCCCGCCTCCGGCGGGCGTTCGCGTTTCCGGCGCATGACAGCCGGCCCGGAGCGGCGTATGTTCCGCGATGGCGCTCGACGCGGTCATCTTCGACATCGACGGTACGCTGGTGGACAGCAATCCCGCGCACGTCGAAGCGTGGGTCGCGGCCTTCGCGCGGCTCGGCTACAGGATCGCCGCCGACCGGGTGAGCGTGGAGATCGGCAAGGGCGGCGACAAGCTCGTGCCCTCCATCCTCGGGCGTTCCGCGGACCGGAAGGACGGAGATGCGCTCCGGGACGCCCAGAAGGACGAGTTTCTCCGGCTGGCGAGCCGGACCCGGCTCCCCGTGTTCCCCGGCGCGGTGGAGCTGCTCCACGAGCTCAAGTCTCGCGGAATCCGGACGGCACTCGCGACATCCAGCAGCGGGGATCAGCTCGACGGGCTCTTCCGGAGCGCCGGCACCGACTTCCGGGAGCTGGCCGACGAGTCCACGAGCGCCGACGATGCGGAGGAGAGCAAGCCCGCACCCGACATCGTACAGGCGGCGGTCACCCGTCTCGGCCTCGCGCCCACCCAGTGTGCCATGGTCGGCGACACCGTCTTCGATGCGGAGGCCTGCCGGGGCGCCGGCGTCGCGTGCCTCGGGGTCCGCTCGGGCGGGAACGACGTGGAGACGCTCATGCGGGCCGGCACCCGCGGCGTGTGGCGGGATACCGCCGATCTGCTCGAACATCTGGACGACGCGCTCGCGGTCGCGGCGCCCGGCGCCGTGGCGGTGGACCGGGCACTGCTCGAACGGCTGATGCGCGAGGCGCTGGCCGCCGCACGGGAGGGGCTCGCGACGGGCGACGCCCCGATCGGCGCCGTCCTCGCCCGCGGGGACGGATCCGTGATCGGACGCGGGTGGAACCGTATGGCGACGGGCGGCGTGCGGACGGCGCACGCGGAGATGGCGGCGTTCGACGATGCCGGCTCCCGGATCCCGGCGGGCGCGCGGGACCTTCTCCTGGTCTCGACGATCGAGCCCTGCGTCATGTGCACCGGTGCCGCGATGGAGACGGCGGTGGACGTGATCGCCTACGGGCTCGGCGCTCCGGCCGACGCCGGCACCGGCCGGGTGGCGCCGCCACGCAGTCCCGACAACGGCATGCCCCGCATCACCGGCGGCATCCTGGCCGGCGAGAGTCGGGCGCTGCTCGAGGAGTGGATGCGGGTGAACGGAAATCCCGAGCAGCGCCCCTACGTGGAGCAGCTGCTGCGATCGACGAGCTGACCTCAGCATGGAGCACGGGTTATGACCACCAGCGAGGAAACGGATTGGATGAACCACCCCGTGCTGCGGCGGCTGGTGGACGAGGCCAAGGGGCTGAGCGTGCTCGAGCGGATTACCCTGGTGAAGGGGCTGGTGCCGGGCATCGCCGACGCGCTCAGCGAAGAGGAGTACGAGACCTTCGTGACCTATGTCCGCCTCAAGGGCGAGCGGTTCCAGGAGGCGAAGGCCCATCCGGGCCAGGGCCGCGCGGACCGGCATACCCCGGGTGAACGCGTGGTCGAGGGGCGATGAGGCCGGGGAGCTGGGCCGCGGCTGGGCTCGGAATCATGTGCGCCTGTGCCTCGCCGGGCGATCGCCCGAACGGGAGCGGTGCGGCCGACAGTGCCGCTCCGGCCGAGACGGCGGCGGACCGGATCGCACGCTACGCCACGGTGCGACTCACCGCGGACCTCACCCCGCTCAGCGCGAAGGAGCGGCAGATGCTCCCGCTCCTGATCGACGCGGCTCGCGAGATGGACACGATCTACTGGCAGGAGGTGTACCCCGGCCGGGACTCGCTCCTCGCCTCGCTCCCCGACTCCTCCCTGCGTCGCCTCGTCGAGATCAACTACGGGCCGTGGGATCGGCTGGGCGGCAACGAGCCGTTCGTCCCCGGCGTCGGCGCGAGGCCGAAGGGCGCCGCCTTCTACCCGACCGACCTGACCGGTCCCGCCCTCGATTCGGCGGCAGCAAAGGACCCGCCGCTCAAGGCGCCATACACCGTCGTTCGCCGTGACGCCGCCGGCCGGCTGACGGCGGTGCCTTACCACACGGCCTTTGCCGCCCCGACCGCGCGCGCGGTCGCCAAGCTCCGCGCCGCGGCCGCGCTGGCCGAGGACGCGGGACTCCGGCACTATCTGGAAACGCGGGCGCGGGCACTCGAGACCGACGACTACCAGGCGAGTGATTTCGCCTGGCTCGACATGCGCGGGAACCGGCTCGACATCGTGGTGGGCCCTACCGAGACCTACGATGACGAGCTCGCCGGGGTGAAGACCGCGCACGAGTCCTACGTCCTCGTCAAGGACCTGGCCTGGAGCGCCCGCCTCGCGCGCTATGCCGCGATGCTGCCCGCGCTCCAGCGGGGCCTGCCCGTGCCCGAGGCCTACCGGCGCGAGAAGCCGGGCACCGACTCCGATCTGAATGCGTACGATGCCGTCTACTACGCCGGCCAGGCCAATGCGGGCGGCAAGACGATCGCCATCAACCTCCCGAACGACGAACAGGTCCAGCTCCGGAAGGGCACCCGGCGCCTGCAGCTCAAGAACGCGATGCGCGCCAAGTTCGACCGCATCCTCGAGCCGCTCGCCGACGCGCTGATCGCGAGCGACCAGCAGCGCCACATCACCTTCGACGCCTTCTTCGAGAACACGATGTTCCACGAGGTGGCGCACGGCCTCGGGATCAAGCAGACGATCAACGGCCGCGGCACCGTCCGTCAGGCGCTCAAGGAGCGCCACAACGCGCTGGAGGAGGAGAAGGCGGACGTCCTCGGCCTCTACATGGTGAGCGCGCTCAATCGCCAGGGCGAGCTCAAGGCGGACCTGCTCGATAATTACGTGACCTTCCTGGCCGGCATCATCCGCTCGGTCCGTTTCGGCGCGTCGGATGCGCACGGGCGCGCCAACATGACGACGTTCGCCTTCTTCCGGGACCACGGCGCCTTCACCCGCGACAGCGCGAGCGCCACCTACCGGGTGGACTCCGCCCGGATGGCCGCGGCGGTGGACTCGCTGGCCGCGCGCATCCTCGAGCTGCAGGGCAACGGCGACTACGCCGGTGTCGCGGCCTTCATGGATCCGACCAGCCGGATCGGCCCGGTCCTCCAGGGCGATCTCGACCGGCTGGGCTCGAAGGGAATTCCGGTGGACATCATCTTCGAGCAGGGGCCGGAGGTGCTCGGTCTTCCCCCGGCGCCGCCACAGCCGGCGCGCTGACTGCAACCTCGCGGCCCGGCCGCGCGTAGGTCGTCGGACGCCCGCCGCCACCGGCGGGCACACCATCCATCACCCCGATCGGAGTACCCGCATGTCGCATTCGATGGCTCCCGCCCCGCGCCGTGCCGCGCGTGGCGCCCTGCTGGGCGCGTTCCTCGTCGCGCTGGCGGTACCCTCGGGCCTGCTGGCCCAGCAGAAGCAGCGCTTCGCCTCGCTGGATGAGGCGCTCCGCTCCGGCGGCCAGATGGCGGGCCGAAGCGGCCCCCGCGGGGTCAACTGGATCGATGGCGGCGCCCGCTTCTCCTACATCGATCGCGACGCGCGCACCAACCGGTCGGTGCTGCGCGCGGCCGATCCCGCGACCGGCAAGGACACCCTCCTCTTCAGCAGCGAGGGACTCACCTTCCCCGGCACGAGCGACCCCTTCAACTACCAGTCGTTCCAGTGGGCACGCGATTCGAAGCACCTCGTCTTCCAGACCAACTTCAAGCCGATCTATCGCCGCTCCGGCACCTCCGACTTCTACATCTACGCCCTCGCCGATCGGAGCCTCAAGCTCGCCACCCGCGGCGCGAGGACGGCGGAGCTGTCACCCGACGGCACGACGCTGGGGTACGAGCGCGGCGGCGACATGTACGCGACCGACCTCGCGAGCGGACGCGAGACCCGGCTCACGACCGGGGCCACGGAGCACGTCTACAACGGCCACTTCGACTGGGTGTATGAAGAGGAGTTCGGGATGGCCCAGGCCTGGAACTGGTCGCCCGACAGCCGGCACGTGGCGTTCTGGCAGATCGACGAGACGGCGGAGCCGGTGGACCAGTTCAGCGACATGTCGGGGCACCACCCGGAATACGAGGAGATCCGGATTCCCCAGCCCGGCGACTCCAACCCCCGCGCCCGGATCGGCGTGGTGGACGTGAAGGGCGGAAAGACCGTCTGGCTGGACACGGGCGAGTCGGGCGAGTTCTACATCCCGCGGATCTACTGGACGAGCCGGCCCGACACCCTCGCGGTCGTGACGCTCAACCGCCGGCAGAACGAGATGAAGCTCTTCTTCTTCGACGTGAACACCGGCGGGCGCCGGCAGGTCATGTCGGACAAGTCGGACACCTGGATCGACGTGTACGACTTCTATGCCGGCATCCAGGACATGATGACCTTCCCGGCCGGCGCGCACGAGTTCTTCTGGATCTCGGACCGCGACGGCTGGCAGCACATCTACCGCTACGACTACTCGGGGAAGCTGATCCGCCAGGTGACGCGCGGAAAGTGGAGCGTCACGCGGATGGAGGGGTTCGACCCGAAGCGGCAGACGATCTACTTCACCTCCACGCAGGCGTCGCCGCTCGAGCGGCAGCTCTACGAGGTGAAGTTCGACGGCAGCGGGCTCCGGCGGATCACGACGACCGAGGGGAACCACCGGATCGACATGTCACCGAACGCCGCCTGGTTCATCGACCGGTGGTCCTCGGTGCGCCAGCCGACCCAGGTGGAGCTCTGGTCGACGACGCGCGGCAAGGTCCGGACGATGGAGGACAACGCGGCGGTGACGCAGTGGCTCGCGACGCACGAGTACTCGCCGGCCGTGCCGTTCAGCTTCACGACCTCGGACAGCGTGCGGCTCGACGCCTCGATGGTCAAGCCGTACGACTTCGACTCGACCCGCCGCTATCCCGTCATCTTCGCCGTGTACGGCGGCCCCGGCTCGCAGCAGGTGTACGACCAGTTCGGCACCGGCGGGCTCACGCAGTGGCTGGCGCAGCAGGGCTACATCGTGATCGGCGTGAACAATCGCGGCACGAACAACTATGGCAGCGCCTTCATGAAGATCGTCTACCAGCATCTCGGCAAATGGGAGGCGCACGACTTCGCCGAGACGGCGCGGTACCTGGCGCGGCAGAGCTACGTGGACAGCACCAGGATCGCGATCATGGGCACGAGCTACGGCGGCTACAGCACGGTCTATACGATGGAGATGTATCCCGAGCTCTTCAGCGTGGGGATCGCCAATTCCGCGGTGGCCGACTGGGAGTACTACGACACGATCTACACCGAGCGGTACATGGGCCTCCTCGGCCAGAACAAGGACGGCTACCACGAGAGCTCGGCCATCGCCAACGCGCCCAAGCTGAAGGGGCACCTGCTGCTGATTCACGCGATGCTGGACGACAATGTCCACCCGCAGCATACGATGCAGCTGCTCACCGCGCTCACCAACGCGGGGAAGGACGTCGACACCAGGATCTATCCGCCGGGCCATCACGGCGCCGCGTACAATGCGGCGAGCGCGCGGCTCATCCAGCAGGTGACGCTCGAGTATCTCGACCGCTACCTCAAGGGGAATGCGGCCGTCAGCATGCACCCGTAGCGGGCGCGGGGCTCGCGGCCGGCGCGCTCAGTGCGCGTCGACCGCGGGGCCGGCTCCCTTCGGACGCCGGAGCAGCAGGATGGCGGGGGAGACCACGAGGAAGGTCTCGAGCAGCAGCATCCAGGCGTCGTTGTAGCTCAGCATCGAGGCCTGCTGCGAGACCTGCTGGTCGAGCAGCGCAAAGGCGCCGTGGCGCGCCTCGGCGGGGTTCAGCCCCTGGGCCCGGAAGGGCCCTTCGAGCATCTGGAGGCGCTGTTCCGTCGCGGGATTCGAGGCGTAGACGTTGGCGACCAGGTCGGTGCGGTGATACTGCACGTGGCTGGTCACGAAGTTGATGAGGATCGCGATCCCGAAGGACCCGCCGAGCTGGCGGGAGAGGTTGATGAGGCCGGACGCCTGCTGCGCTTCGCTGGGGCGGAGCGCGCCGTAGGCCACGTTGTTGATGGGCGTGAACAGGAAGCCGAGCCCGGCGCCGCGGATGATGAGCGCGATCCGCACGTCGGGCTCCCCCGCCGCGGTCGTCAGGTGCCCCAGATCCCACATCGACCAGACGAAGAGCGCGATGCCGATCGCGATGAGGATGCGCGCGTCCACCAGCGGCTTCGCGCCGTTGAGCAGCCGGCCGCAGATGAGCGCCGTGGCGGCGGTGGCGAGCCCGCCCGGCATCATGGCGAGGCCGGTCTCCGTCGGTGAGAAATGCAGGATCCCCTGGGTAAACAGGGGAAAGATGAACACTCCGCCGTAGAGCCCGAATCCCAGCGACACGAACAGGAAGATCGACGCCGCCAGCTCCCGGTTCTTGAGCACCCGGAAGTTGACGACCGGATGCCGGTTCCTCGGCGACAGCTCCCACCACACCATCGACACGAGCGCGACCACGGCGAGGATCGTGAGCCGGAGAATCCACCGGTCGGCGAACCAGTCCTTGGTGTTGCCCTCCTCCAGCACGTACTGGAGCGCGCCCACGCCGGTCATGAGCAGGGCGATGCCGGCCCAGTCCACGCTGCCGCGGCGGGCTCGCTGGTCCGGCGGATCGCGGAGGAAGGTGCTGACCAGGAAGGCGGCGACGATCCCGATCGGAATGTTGATGAAGAAGCACCAGCCCCAGTGATAGTTGTCGGTGATCCAGCCGCCGAGTGTGGGGCCGAGCGTCGGCGCCACGATGATGCCAAGCAGGAAGATGGCCTGCACCATGCCCTGCTGGTCGCGGGGAAAGATCTGGCGGATGGTGGCCTGGGCGGTCGAGAGGAGTGCAGCCCCACCGGCGCCCTGCATGATGCGCCAGAAGACGAGCGCCTCGAGGGAGTGCGAGGTGCCGCAGAAGAACGACGACACGATGAAGATGAAGATCGACGCCGTGAGGTAGCGCTGGCGCCCGAAGCGCTCGGTGAAGAAGGCGGTGAGCGGAAGGACGACGACGTTCGAGAGGATGTAGCCGGTGCTGACCCAGCTGATCTCCTGCTGGGTGGCGCCGAGGTTTCCGGCCATCTGCGGCAGCGCGACGTTGATGATGGTGGTGTCGAGCACCTCCATGATCGCGGCGGTGATGAGCCCCGCCATGATGACCCAGCGGTAGCGGGCGACGTAGGCGGCGGCGGCCGCCGCCTCGGCTTCGAGGCGCGACGGCGCGCGGGCACCGGCGGCCGCCGTCACCGGGGCTCCGCGCCGATCAGCGACACGATCATGACCGCCGCCGTCTCGAGCGGCACGGTGCCGGTGTTGATCTGGAGGTCATAGGCGCAGGGATCGCTCACGCTCGTGTGGTAGTAGCGCTGGAGGTAGTGCTGGCGGTCGGCGTCGCGGTGGCGGACGTCGGCCGCGGCCTGCTGGGGTGCCGCGCCGGTGCGCTCCATGACGCGGCGGATGCGGACCTCGGGCGGCGCCGCGACGCGGACCCGGAGCACGTCGGGCCGGTCGCGGTAGAGGCAGTTGGCGCCGTGGCCCACCACGATGAGCGGCGGTTGCTCGGCCTCCTCGAGGAGCACCTCGCGGGTGAGGGCCGCCAGCCGGTCGGCGTCGGTGCTCCAGGGGCCGGCGTGAAACGCCGACTCCGGCGCCGTGACGAGCCCGCTGGAGGCGAGGCGGTCGAGGAAGCT
>JAICUF010000165.1 GCA_025935995.1 Gemmatimonadales bacterium | reverse complement strand
TGGCCGGACCTGACCTGTCAGGCAATTGGCTCCGGAGAACGATAGAGCCAGCCGGCACCTGTATTGAACACCACGACCCGCTCCCCGGGTCCCAGGGCCCCGGTCTGCCGGAGCCGCCTCGCCGCCGCGAGGGCCGCCCCGCCCTCGGGGGCGAAATCGATCCCTTCGAGCCGGCTCCCAACAGCCGCTGCGCCCATCAGGTCTTCATCCGGCACCGCCACTGCCCCTCCGCCGCTCTCACGCAGCGCCGTGAGCATCAGGCGGTCACCGAGCGGTCCGGGCACCCGGAGCCCGCTCGCGACCGTCCAGGGGTCCGACCAGGGCTCGGCGCGCTCCGCCCCGGCTTCGAACGCGCGCACCACGGGGGCACAGCCGTCCGACTGGACCGTGTACATCCGCGGGAGCGGCCCCGTGACCCAGCCAGCCTCCAGCAGCTCGGTGAAGGCCTTCCACATGCCGATCAGGCCGGTGCCGCCGCCGGTCGGGTAGATGATGGCTGCGGGAAGGGTCCAGCCGAGCTGCATGGCCAGCTCGAGGCCGAGCGTCTTCTTCCCTTCGATCCGGTAGGGCTCCCGCAGCGTTGACAGGTCCACGGCCCCGGTCTCTGCGGCGTACGCACGGGCGGCTTTCCCGCAGTCACCAATGTGGCCGTCCAGCAGCTCGAGGTCCCCGCCGAAGGCGCGAATCTGGGAGCAGATCGTGCCCGGCGTCGTGCGGGGCGCGTATACCCGCACCGGCGTGCCCGCCCGCGCACCGTACGCCGCGGCGGCGACGCCCGCGTTGCCCGCAGTCGGCAGCACGAACGCGGTGGCGCCGGCCAGCGTGGCGCGGGTGACCGCGGCCGAGATGCCCCGCGCCTTGAACGACCCCGTGGGATTGCAGCCCTCGTCCTTGATCCAGAGATCTTCGAGCCCCATCATGGCCCCGAGACGGGCAACCTGGAGGAGCGGTGTGTCGCCCTCGCCGAGGGTCACCGGGGACTCATGCGGGAGCAGCGGAAGGAATGGGCGGAAGCGCCACATGCCGTGGCCCCGCCGGATTTCCGCGCGATTCACCAGCGTGTGGGTCCGCGCGGGGTATCGCACCAGCCATGGCTGCCCGCATTCGCACACCGTCGGCAGCCCCTCGGCGCTGCGAGTGGCGCCGCACGCGACGCAGCCGAGCGCCCAGTCGATGATGCCGGTGGCAATGGGGGCGGCCTGGGTCACGGTGCGTCCTTGAGGTGAGAGAGAATCCGGTCCGCCAGTGCGGACGAGAAGCCCGGGAGCGCCTGGAGTTCGGCCGCGCTTGCGGTCCGGACGCCCGCGAGGCTGCCGAATCGTTCCAGCAGCAGGCGACGCCGCGACGCGCCGACGCCCGGAATGTTGAGCAGCTCCGAGGTGATGGTCCGCCGGGTTCGCCGCTTCCGGTTGTAGGCGAGACCGAAGCGGTGCGCCTCATCCCGCGCTCGCTGCAGCAGGCGCAGTGCAGGGCTGCGCCGGGAAAGGCGGAGGGGCTCGGACTGCTCAGGGAAGAAGATCTCCTCCTCACGCTTTGCGAGACTCACGATCGGAATGCCGGTGACGCCCGCGGCCGAGACGGCGGCGACCGCCGCGCTGAGCTGCCCCTTGCCGCCATCGATCACCATGAGGTCAGGCAGGCGCAGGTTCTCCTCCCGCCTCCGCGTCACATAGCGGGTGAGCACCTCCGCGATGGCCGCGAAATCATCCTGCTGGCCGGGGCCCTTGATCTTGAACTTGCGGTACTCGCTCTTCTTCGGCCGCCCCGCGTCGAACCAGACGAGCGAGCCGACGGTATCGCGCCCCTGATTGTGCGAAATGTCCACGCAGATGAAGCTCCGCGGCACGACCGCGAGTCCGAGGTCCCGGCCGAGCGCATAGACGGGATCCTCCGCCCGCTCCTCCGTCTCGAACGACTCGAGACGAAGGCTTTCGAGGAGATGCCTCGCGTTGCCGTCGGCGAGCTCCAGCCAGCGGTGGGCCATGCCCCGCTGCGGCACGAGCCAGTCGGTCTCGCCCAGAATTTCGCGGAGCGCGTCCCAGTCCGCCGGCGGGAACGGCACCACCAGCCGGCGGGCCCGCCCGTCGGCAACGCTGTAGTACTGCACGAGGAAGTTCCCGAGCACGGTATCGTCGTCCTCCTCGTCGATGCCCTCGAAGAAGCGATGCTCCCGGCCGATCACGCATCCGTCGCGCACCCGCATGAGGACGCAGATGGCGTCGTCGCCATCGCGGGCATACCCGACCACGTCGGCGTCGCCCTTCCCGATCGTCTCGACCGCGGACGGCTCCTCGAGGCGCTCGAGCCACTTGAGGGCGTCGCGGAGGTCCCGCGCGCGTTCGTAGTCCTCCCGCTCGCTGGCGGCGAACATCGCGTCCCGGACCCTCACGCGGACGTCCTGCGTGCGGCCCTCGAGAAAGGCCAGCACGTCATCCACCATCCGGCGGTAGTCTTCGGCCCGCTGCCAGCCCATACATGGCGCCAGGCAGCGGCCGATGTGGTAGTCAAGGCACGGGCGTTCGCGACGGTCGGCAACGAGATCGTCGGAGCAGCTCCGCACGGTGTAGAGCCGGCGGATCACCGCCAGCGTCCGCCGCAGCTGCCCGACGTCGGTGTACGGCCCGAAGTAGCGCGCGCCTGCGATGTCGCGCCGGCGGGTGACCAGGACGCGCGGGAACGATTCGCCCAGGGTCACCGCGATCGAGGGGTAGCTCTTGTCGTCCTTCAGCCGGACGTTGAAGCGGGGACGGTACTCCTTGATGAGGTTGTTCTCGAGCAGGAGCGACTGCGCCTCGCTCGGCACCACGATCGTCTCCACATCCGCGGCGAGCCGCATCAGGAGCCGGTTCTTCGGACTCTCGAGGAAGTCATTGGCGACGTAGCTCCGCACTCGGCTGCTCAGGCGCTTCGCCTTCCCGACATACAGCACCGCGCCCTCGGCGTCCTTCCAGAGATAGACGCCGGGGCCGTCGGGGAGGGTGTCGAGCTTGCGCCGGAGCGCGTCGGAGGGGACAGCGGTCATTTCACCAGACGGCCGAAGAACGTCTTCGCCTGCGGGACACCGGCGGCGTAGGTCCCGAACAGGTATACGACGCCGAAGGTTCCCAGCACCAGGATGCCGGCCGGTCGCGGTGCGAAGCCTCGGAGCAGGAGCACCACACCCCAGCCCGCCGCGGCGGCGACCGCGGCGGCGACCCAGAGTCTCAGGAGGAGCCCGGCCTCGAGACCGGTGCGCCCGATGCGTCGGTTGAGCTCGCGGCGCAGCAGGGCGAACTCGACCCATCCGGCCACACCCGCCGATGCCGTGAGGCCGGCAGCGCCGAGCCGTCGGTCGAGCCCGAGCGCCTCGGGCAGGACCAGCGCCGCCGCGTACCCGAGGGCGATCGTGAGCCCCACCCGCACGAGTGCGTAGCGCAGGGGCGTGCGTGTGTCCTTGAGCGCATAGTACGTGGACGAATAGAGGCGGCCGAGGGTCGACGCCAGGAGCCCGACGGCGGAGCCGGCGAGAATCACCCAGACGTACCGGCTCTGCCCGGTACCGAAGCGTCCCCCCCGATAGAGCACGGCCGCGATGACCTGCCCCAGGGCGGCGAAGGCCATGGCGGAGGGAACTACGAAGAAGGCGATCTGGCGCAGGCCCGCATCGAGGCGGGTGCGAAGATAGCCGCTCACCTCGCCGGCATCCCCGCTCGCGCTCGACATCGCCGGGAGCTCGGCCGCCGATACCGCCATGCCGAACAGTGACACGGGGAGCATGTAGACGTTCTGCGCATACCCGAGCGCCGCGACCGCGCCCTCGGCCACCTTGGAGGCGAGCCACATGTCGGCGTATGCGCTCAGCTGGTAGGCGCCCCGCCCGACAAAGGCCGGCAGAAACGACCGGATCACCTGCCGCACTGCCGCGGACGCCGTGTCGAGCACCGGCCGCACGCCG
>JAICUF010000125.1 GCA_025935995.1 Gemmatimonadales bacterium | reverse complement strand
GCGGGATCGGTGAAGCCGTAGCCGTCCTTAAGCATCTCGTCGAACGAGGCCATGCTATTTCCCTCCGATGGTGGCGTCGAGCACGTCCCGGACGCGCGTCATGTCGGCGACGGTGTTGAAGAGGTGGGGGCTGATCCGGATCGAGCCCTCGCGAAGACTGGTGAAGATCCGCGCGGTACGCAGCGCGGCATGCGCCGCGGCGGCTTCCGGCGGCGCGAGGCAGAGTATGGCCGAGCCGTGGTCGCCGGTGGGCGAGGTGACGCGGACGCCGCGATCGGCGGCCCACTCGAGGAGCGGCCGGTGGAGTGCCCGCACGTGGCGCTCGATCTCGCCGATGCCCAGCTCGAGGAGCATGCGGAGCGACACGTTGAACCCGATGAAGTCCTGGTATGGCAGCGTGATCATCTCGAAGCGGCGGGCGTCGGCGCGGAGCTCGGTGCTGTACTCGGTCATCCGGGAGTAGTCGTCGGTGCCCTCGCAGGCGGTCCAGCCGACGTACATCGGGTCGAGCCGGGGGACCAGCTCGCGGCGCACGTAGGTGAAGCCCGAGCCCCACGGCGAGAGCAGCCATTTCTGGCCGCCGGAGGAGAGGATGTCCACCGGCGTCTTCGCCAGGTCCAGCGGCTCGACGCCGAGTCCCTGAATCGCGTCCACCACGAGCCAGGTTCCGCTGGCGCGCGTGGCCGCGGAGAGCCGGGCCAGATCGACCCGGTAGCCGGTGGCGAACTGCACCAGGGACACCGCGAGCACCTTCACGCGCGGATCCGCGACCCGTTCCAGGAGCCGCGCCTCGTCGGGCCACCCCTCGGCGGTAACGGGCACCATCTCGACCGTGACGCCGGCGCGCCGGAGCGCGAGCCACGGGTACACGTTGGCCGGGAACTCCTTGTCGCTCAGCACCACGATGTCGCCGGGCCCCAGCGGGAGGGCGCGCGCGGCGACGTTGAGCCCGTAGCTCGTGTTGGAGGCGAGCGCGATCTCCTCTGTCGAGGCGTTGAGGAGCCGGGCGATCAGCTCGCGGGCCTCGGTGAAGATCGCGAAGAGATCGGGGTCCGGAAGCAGGTAGGGTGTCGCGCGCTTCCGGTTGAAGGCATCCACCGCGCGACGCGTGCGCTCCGGGAGCGGCCCCGTGCTCGCGCTGTTGAGGAAGGTGGCGTCGCGGGTCCAGGGAAACTCGTCCGCGACGAGGGCGGCAAGATCGGTCATCGGTCGGTCCGGAGCCGGGGATCGTAGATTTCGCGGAGCGCGTCGCCCACGAGGTTGAAGCCGAGCACGGCGAGCCCGATCGCGATGCCGGGGGCGAACGAGACCCAGGGCGCCACGCGGAGGAGATCGCGGCCGTCCGAGACCATCGCCCCCCAGCTCGGCGTGGGCGGCTGTGCGCCGAGTCCCACGAACGAGAGGGCGGCCTCCGCCATGATCGCCCCGCCGATGCCGAGGGTGGCGGCGATGATTACCTGGGTGCGAACGTTCGGGAGCAGGTGGCGGAGCAGCACGCGGCGATCGCGGGCACCGAGCGCCTGGGCGGCGAGGACGTACTCGGAGCCGCGGAGCACGAGCACCTGGCTGCGCACCAGGCGCGCCATTCCGGCCCAGCCGACGGCGCCGATCACGACGAAGACGATGGGAAGCGAAGGCCGGACCGCGGCGGCGACGGCGATGAGGAGGAGCAGCGTCGGAAAGGCGAGGGTGATGTCGGCGAGGCGCATGATCAGCGAATCGACCCATCGGCCGTAGTACCCCGACAGGAGGCCGAGCGTGACGCCCAGCAGGATGGCGACCGACTGCGAGATGAGGCCGACCGAGAGGGAGAGCCGGGCGCCATAGAGGACCCGGCTCAGCACATCCCGCCCCTGCGTATCGGTGCCGAGCAGGAAATGGCCGCCGGGGGGCTGGAGATAGGCGGTCCGGGTGTCGCCCAGCAGCGGGTTGTGCGGCGCGAGCCAGGGCGCGAACAGTGCCGCCACGATCATGGCGCCTACCAGCACGAGGCCGAGCTGGAAGAAGCGGTCGGTGCGCATGGATCTTGCCAGCGGATTCACGAGCGATGACTCCAACCGGATGATGCGATGAGTGCAGGTCCTTTCACGCTGGTGCTGAGCGGCGGCGGCCTCAAGGGGCTGGCGCACGTCGGCGTGCTCAAGGCGCTGGAGGAGCGCGGCCGCCGCCCGGCCGTGATCGTCGGCTCGAGCATGGGGTCGATGATCGCGGGCGCATGGGCCACCGGCATGCCGCTGGACGAGATGGAGCAGCGCTCCCTCGCCGTGCGCCGCCGTGACGTCTTCCGCGTCGCCCACGTCGACATGGCCATCCGCCGCCTGCACGCGCCGGCGCTGTACCGCCGGGAACCGCTCGACGCGCTGCTCGAGAGCATCGTGGGCGACCGCACCTTCAGCGATCTCGTGGCGCCGCTCCTCGTGAACACCGTGGATCTGCTCACCGGCCAGCAGGTGACGTGGGGGCTGCCGGGCCGGCGGTCGGCACGCGTGGCCGACGCGATCTTCGCCTCATGTGCGCTGCCGGGCGTCTTCCCGCCGCGCGAGATCGACGGCCACTACTACGTGGACGGTGCCGTCATCGAGAACCTGCCGGTGCGCGTCGCGGCCACCGCCGGCACGGGCGACATCATCGCGGTCAACGTCGCCGCCACCAGCGCGCCGCGCTCGCTCGAGGAGACCGAAGGCTTCGCGGCCACCTACATCCGCGGACTCGAGATCGTGATGCAGACGCAGATCGAGGGCCTCCTCCGCGACTGGTCCGGCCCGACGCTCACCCTGATCGAGCCCCGGGTGGCCCACGTCGGCATGTTCTCCTTCGATCAGACGCGGGAGCTGATCGACGAGGGATACCGCGCGACCGCCGAAGCCCTCGACCTGGCCGATCGCCCCGCGGCCTGACCCGCGCCGTCAGGACGCGCGCGCGATGTCGAGCACCGTGCGCATGCGATGCATGTGCGTGTGCTCGGTGAGGGCGCGCCGGCGGGCCGCGGCCGCGAGCTGCTCCGCCGCCGCCGGCGCCTGCAACGCATCCTTCACCAGCGTCCGCAGCCCCGCCGCATCCTCGTAGACCAGCACCTCGGCGAAGGGCGTGAAGTGCCGCGCGAGATCCCCGCGCTGGCCCGCCACCTGCGGCACCCCGATCGCCGCGATCTCGAACAGGCGCTGGTTGCATCCCACATCGCGCGAGGCGGTGGCGCCGCCCCGGTGCAGGTTGACGGCCACCGTCGCGCCCGCGTACGCCTTCACGTACTCCTCCATCGAGAGCGTCTCGCCGCGGCAATAGTCGCGGAGCGAGGTGCGCCGCCAGCCCGGGCCCCAGAGCGCGAGCCCGAACTCCACGAGGCCGGCGAGCATCGCCTCGCGGTAGGGCGTGGCCCCGCCGACGAAGACGACGTTGGCGCGGAACTGGTCGCGCGACCGCATGGGGCGATGGACCGAGGGATCGCAGGCGAAGGGGAGATAGGTGCTGCGCGCGTGCCCCAGCGCGCGCAGCCGGGTGGCAAGCGCGCTGTCGGGAACGAAGAGGACGTCGAAGGCCGCGGCGAGATCGCCGGCGGCGCTCGGGCTCGTACCGTCAGGATCGCCGGCGAGGAAGCTGGCCCAGGTCGCGTAGGAATCGCGGCGCAGGGCGTCGACGGTGGCGACGTCCACGACATCGCCCATGACGAGCACCAGCTCGGGCGCGGCCTTCGCGATGGTGTCCCGCAGCCGGTCGGTGACGGTTCCGCTCCGGAACCGTGCCATGAATCCGCCGCGGGACGCGGGATCGAAGCTCTCCACCTGACACCCGAGCCGCTCGAGGGCGCGGCGGCGAAGGCCGGCATGCGCGTGCATGGCATCGTCGAACCGGGCGATCAGCAGCACGCGCGTGGCGGTCTCGGGCACCGCGCTCAGCCGCGGCGGGGCGTGAGCAGCGCGATCGGCAGGATCACCTCCTCGGGGGAGACGCCGCCGTGCAGGAAGGCGCCGCGGTAGCGCGCCTGGTATTCGCGGAGCTTGGTCGGATAGACGAAGAAGCGGTCGCCCGTCGCGAGCAGGAGGCGGGTGCCGGGCGTGCGCGCGGGCAGGCCGAAGCTCGCGAGGTCGTCCACCAGGATGGCCGCGTCGGGGTCCTGCGCCTTCAGGTCCTCGCCGAACTTGTAGCGCAGGTTGGACGTGGTGTCGCGCTTGGCGAAGACGGTGGCCGGCGTGTGGCAGTGGATCGAGCCGTGGTCGGTCGTAAGCAGCACCGGCACCTCGCGGCGCTCCGCTTCGCGCAGGGCGTCGAGGAGGGGCGAGCGCTCGAACCAGGTGCGCGTCAGGTTCCTCAGCGCGGGCGTGTCGCGTGCCACCTCGAAGAGGGTCGAATTCTCGGTGCGGCCGTGGGTCAGCTGGTCGATGAAGTTGAAGACCAGGGCGGTGACGCCTTCGCCGGCGAGATGCGCCGGGAGCCGCTTGAGGAGGCCTTCGCCGTCGGCCGCGGTGAAGACCTTCTCATAGTGCACCGGCACCGCGCGGCCCGCCACGTCCTTGAGCTGCTCGGCCAGCAGCTGGCCCTCGTGCGCGTTGAGGCTCGCCTCGTCGTAGTCGGCCCACCACTGCGGGTAGCGGGCCTTGATCTCCGCGGGAAAGAGGCCGCTGAAGATCGCGTTCCGCGCGAAGGGCGTCGCGGTGGGGAGGATCGAGAAGTAGTGCGCGGTCTCGATGTCGAAGTGGGGCGCGATGAGGGGCCGGATCATGGCCCACTGGTCGAGCCGGAGACAGTCCACCACGACGAGCAGCGCCTTGCCGTGGCGCTCCAGCACGGGCCGGAGGAATTCGGCGCCCACATCCACCGAGAGCGGCGGCCGGTCGGCATCGGCGCCGTCGAGCCATCCCGCGTAGTGGGTGCGGAGGTAGCGCGCGAAGTCCTGGCGAATGCTGCCCTGGAGGGTCCGGAGCGCGTCCTGCAGCCCCGGCTCGTCCGCCTGCCCCAGCCGTACCTCCCACTCGGCCAGCTCGACGACGAGCTCGACCCATTCGCGCCAGGCGAGCGGGCCGCTGCGGCGCGCCTCGAGCTCGCGGAAGCGGGTGGCGAAGTCGCGCGAGAGCCGCTGCTGGCGGATGCGGTCACCCTCGAGGAGGCGGGTGACGACCGAGAGGATCTGGCGCGGGTTCACCGGCTTGGTGAGGTAGTCGGAGACCTCCGCGCCGATCGCGTCCTTCAGCGTATCCGATTCCTCGCTCTTGGTGACCATGACGACGGGCGTCGCCTGGTCCACGGTCCGGATCGCGCGGAAGATCTCGAGCCCCCGGCGGCCGGGCATCTGCTCGTCGAGCAGGACCACCCCGTAGGGCTGCCGCTGCAGCAGGACCAGGGCGTCGTCGCCGTTGGACGTGGTCTCCACGGCAAAGCCCTGCTCCTCGAGGAACATCACGTGCGACGTGAGACTCTCGACTTCGTCGTCGACCCAGAGGATGCTGCGCGGACGGGGCATGCGGGAAAGCTACCGGCGTCGGTAGCCGCCGGGCAACGCGCGCCGTACATTCCCGCGTGCCTTCCACCATCGGGGAGTGGGATCCATCGAGCGGAGTCCTCGTCGGGCTCCTGGCGCAGGCGGCGCGCGGACCCCGCCGCGAGGGGATCTTCGCGCTCTGGCTCACCGTGCGCGTCGCGCAGGATCTGCTGCTCGACCCGCCGTTCCCGGAGCGGGCGCACCGGCGGCGGGTGACGGCGCTGGAGCACCGCCTCACCAGCCTCACCATGGCGGCGCCGCTCCGCCGCGCGGTCGCGTCGGCGATCACGCAGCTCGGCCTGGCCGATGCCGCGGCGGTGCCGGTGATTCTGTCTCAGCTGGTGGCGCCCGCGCGGGATACGCTGGGAGCGGAGGCGGCGGAAGCGGTGGCGCTCGCGGTGCGCGCCGCGCGGGGAGGCTAGCGGTGGACGGGCCGCATCGTGTTGCTGGAGTCGTGCGCCGCCCTCGCGGCACGCGCATAGGCGGAGTCGGCACCGGGAATCGCGCCCATGAGCTCCACGCGCGTGCTCGCACCCGTGGGACGAAGCCGTACCCACATCGGATGGCCCGACTGCTCCGCGTAGAGGGTGATGGTGCTGTCGCGGTCGCGGGTGTCGCCGACGAGGTTCCAGCCGGCGGCGGAAAAGACGCCTCTGTAGTAGGTGGCGACGGCATCCATCCCGGACCTGCTCTGGAAGACGAGCTGGAGGGCGTCGGCACTTCCGGCGCGCGAGACGAACTCCGCGTTGGGGGGCAGCGGGAGCGTCGGCATTGCCTTGCTCGCGTCGGCCACCTTCGGCTGGTCGTCGGCGTGCTCGCAGGCGGCCAGCG
>JAICUF010000108.1 GCA_025935995.1 Gemmatimonadales bacterium | reverse complement strand
CGCTGGCACCCTACCGCCAGAGGTAAGACTTCATGGGCATCTTCGACCGGTTCTCGACCGTCCTCAGGTCGAACATCAACGACCTCATCTCCCGGGCCGAAAATCCCGAGAAGATGCTGAACCAGCTCATTCTCGACATGAGAGGCCAGCTGGCGAAAGCCAAGCAGGAGGTCGCGGGCGCCATCGCCGACGAGAAGAAGCTCCAGGCGGACGCGGACGCGATGAAGCGCCAGGCGGACGACTGGGAGCGGCGCGCCATGCTGGCGGTGGAGCAGGGCCGCGACGACATGGCCAAGCAGGCGCTCATGCGCTACAACGAGAACCTGCAGGGCGCCCAGCAGCTCCACGAGACCTGGCTCAAGAGCAAGGCGGAGACGGAGGCGCTCAAGCTCTCGCTGCGTCAGCTCAACGACAAGATCGAGGAAGCCAAGCGGAAGAAGAACATTCTCGTCGCGCGCGCCAAGCGGGCCGAGGCGCAGCAGCGGATCCAGGAGACGATGTCCGGGATGTCGGACCGCAGCGCCTTCGAGTCGTTCGAGCGGATGACGGAGAAGATCGAGCAGAACGAGCGCAAGGCGATCGCCGCCGCCGAGCTGCAGGAGGAGTTTTCGGGCGACAGCCTGGCGAAGCAGTTCGAGTCGCTCGAGTACAAGGGCAGCTCCGACCAGCAGCTCATCGAGCTCAAGGCGCGCATGGGCCTCCTCAAGCCCGGCGGCGAGACGCGCCAGATCGGCCGGGGCGGCGAGACGATCCACGACGCGGAGCTGGTCGAAGACGGAGACGAGGGCACCACCCACTGATGCCCCCGGGCGGCGGGGACCGGCGCGGCTTTCCCCTGACGGCGGCCCTGGCCGCCGTCCTGCTGATCGCGCTGGTGCTGAAGAGCGCGGACGTCCTGCTGCTGGTCTTCATCGCCGTGGTGCTCGGCGTCTATCTCCGCTCGCTCGCGGACGCGCTCGTGGCCCGGGCGCAGGTGCCCAGACCCTTCGGACTGGCCGCGGCGCTGCTGCTGACGCTCGCGGCGCTCGTCGGAATCGTGCTGCTGATCGCGCCGGCCGTCGCGCAGCAGGTGCACGACCTCCTTGCCAACACGCCGAGCTTCCTCTCCGCGCTCGACGAGAGCATCACCCGCCTCGCGCAGCGCTTCCCGCTCTTCCGCCGCTCGCCGGCCGCGACCGCCGAGCCCGGGGTCCTCGCGAGCTCCATCGGCGAGCTGCTCACCGCGCTCCGCGGCGCCGTGGTTCCCTATCTCAAGTCGAGTCTCGAGGTCTTGATCGAGGGCGTCAGCGTCTTCGTCATGGCGCTGTATCTGGCGCGGCACCCCGACGTGTACACGAGCGGCGTCGTGGCGCTCGTGCCGCCGCGCCATCGGCCGCTGGCCCTCCGGATCCTCCCCGACCTCGGCACGACGCTGCGCGCCTGGATCCTCGGCCAGCTGACGGCGATGTTCATCCTCGGGCTGCTCACCACGCTCGGGCTCTGGCTCCTCGGCGTGCCCTATTTCCTGGCCTTCGGCGTCTTCGCCGGCGTGGCCGCGATCGTTCCGTTCTTCGGGACGCTGGTCTCGACGATCCTGCCCGCCCTGTTCGCGCTCAGCGTGGCCGGCGTTCCCAAGGCGCTGCTGGTGGCGGCGCTGGGGGTGCTCGTCCACCTGATCGAGGCGAACCTCGTGGCACCGCAGGTCATGGAACGGCAGGTGAACCTCCCGCCGGTGCTCACCATCGCGGGGGTGCTCCTGATGGGACGGCTCTTCGGCACCATCGGCCTCCTCGTCGCCGTGCCGATCCTGGCTGTCATCATGGTCCTCCTTCGCCATATTCTGCTGGGCGAGGTCTACGGCGATCCGGTGAGCGCGGCCGCGCCCGGCGGCACCGTCCCGCCCGACGCCGTGCGCACCATCGCCTCATCCACTCCACTGCCGAACCGGTAAGACCCGATCCGATGAACCCGTCCCGCTACCTGATCATCGCCGACGGCGATTTCGCGCCGATGACCTCCAAGACCGCCAACTCGGTCATCCGCTATCTGCCCGACCGGGTCGTCGCGGTGCTCGACCGGACCCAGGCCGGCAAGACCGCCGAGGACGTCCTCGGCTTCGGCGGCGCGATTCCCGTCGTCGCGTCGATGCGGGAAGGGCTCGCCCTCAAGCCGGACACGGTGCTGATCGGCATCGCGCCGCAGGGCGGCCGCCTGCCCGCCGAATGGCACGCCTGGCTCGCCGAAGCACTCGACGCCGGCTGCGACATCGTGAGCGGGCTGCACACCTTCCTGAGCGACGATCCGGTGCTTCGCGAGAAGGCGACGGCCCGGGGCCGCACCATCAGCGATCTCCGGAAGCCGCCGGCCGACCTGCCGGTGGCCTCGGGCCTCGCGAAAAAAGTGCCGGGTCTCGTCGTCCTGACGGTCGGGACCGACTGCAACGTCGGCAAGATGACGGCGCAGCTGCAGCTCACCTCCGCGCTCAACGCCGGCGGGCTTCGCACCCGCTTCGTCGCGACGGGGCAGACGGGGATCATGATCGAGGGGTGGGGGATCGCGGTGGACGCCGTGGTGGCCGACTTCATCGCCGGCGCGGCGGAGCGGATCACGATCGAGGGCGGAAAGGACGCCGACGTCGTGCTGGTGGAGGGGCAGGGAAGCATCAACCATCCCGGCTATTCCGGGGTGACCCTCGGGCTCCTGCACGGATCATGTCCCGACGCGCTGATCCTCTGCCACCAGGCGACGCGCCGCTACATCGGCGACTACCGCGAGGCGGCGTGGCTCGAGCTGCCGCCGCTCACCGAATACATCCGGCTCTACGAGATGATCGGCTCGGCGGTGCATCCGACGAAGGTGATCGGCATCTGCCTCAACACCTACGACATGGATGACGACGACGCCCGCGCGGCGTGCGAGAAGGCCGGTCAGGAGACGGGGCTGCCGGCCACCGACCCGGTGCGGTTCGACCCCAGGCCGCTGGTGGACGCCATCGCGGCGGCGCACCGCCGAAAAATGGAGAAGGCGCCGGCCGCGAAATGACCGCGGCGATCCGCATCGAGGGGCTGGTGAAGGAGTACGCCGGCCCGCCTCCCGTGCGGGCCCTGGGCGGCGTCGATCTCGAGGTGATGAAAGGAGAGGTGTTCGGCCTCCTGGGCCCGAACGGCGCCGGCAAGACCACCACCGTCGGCGTCTGTACCACCCGCGTGCTCCCGACCGCTGGCCGAGCGACGGTGGAAGGCATCGATGTCGTGGCCGATCCGCCCCGCCTGCGGCGATCGATCGGCGTGGTCTCCCAGTACAACACCCTCGACCGTGCCTGCACCGTCCGCGAAAACCTGTACTACCACTGCCGCTACTTCGGCATGACCGGCGCCGAGTCCGCCGCGCGGGCCGACGAGCTGCTGGCGCAGTTTCAGCTCACCGACCGGGCGCGCTCGCTTCCGACACAGCTGTCGGGCGGCCTGGCGCAGCGGGTTCAGGTCGCGCGCGCCATCGCGCATCGGCCGGCCGTCCTCTTCCTCGACGAGCCCACCGCCGGGCTCGATCCGCAGAGCCGCCTGGCGCTCTGGGATCTCATCGAAGGGATGCGCGACCGGGGCATCACCGTCCTCCTCACCACCCACTACATGGACGAAGCCGATCGCCTGAGCGACCGTGTGGCGATCATCGACGCCGGCCGCGTGCTCGTGTGCGACACGCCCGCGGCCCTCAAGCGGCAGGTGGGGGCGGAGACGGTGCTCGAGCTCAAGCTCGCGGGCAATGCGGACGGGCTCGCCGAGACCCTCGCGCGGATCCCCGGCGTGCGCGAGGCGGTGCCGGCCGAGGGCGGCATCCGCGTCATGGCCGCGAGCGGAGAGGGACTCCTGCCGCGCGTCGTCGAGGCGGCGGCGCCGCACGGGCTCCGGGACGTGGCCGTGAGCGAGCCCACGCTGGAGACCGTGTTCATCCAGCTCACCGGCAAGGCGCTCCGTGACTGAGCCGCGCCGGCAGTACGCGCGGGCCTTCGGGGGGCTCATGCTCCGTGACACGCGCGTTCTGGTCCGGAACTTCGCGCCGTTTGTCACCCGGACGGTCATGAATCCGCTCCTCTCGGTGTTCGTCTTCGCGTACGTCTTTCCCAAGATCGGCCAGGGGATGCGGGGCGGCGGGGCGAGCGGTGCCAACTTCGCCACGATCCTCGTGCCCGGGCTCATCGCCGTGGCCATGGTGTTTCAGGGCATCGCCGCGGTAGCGCTCCCGCTCTCGATGGAGCTGGGCGCCACGCGCGAGATCGAGGACCGGGTCCTCGCCCCGATTCCCAACTGGCTCGTGGCGGTGGAGAAGATCGTCTTCGGCGGCATCCAGGGCGTGGTGGCCGGACTCGCGGTCTTTCCGCTGGTCTACCTCGTGCCGGCCACGCCCGTGGACGTGCACGTGGAGAGCTGGCCGCTCCTCATCGTCGTGATCGCGCTCGCGAGCCTCGCATCGGGCGCGCTCGGCCTGGCGCTCGGGACCATCGTGCGCCCGCAGCACATCGGGCTCATGTTCGCCATCGTCGTCGTCCCGATGACCTTCCTCGGCTGCGTGTATTACCCGTGGGCGGCGCTGGGGCCGATCCGCTGGCTGCAGATCGGCGTGCTCGTCAATCCGCTCGTCTACATGAGCGAGGGGCTGCGTGCGGCACTGACGCCCGGATTGCCGCACATGCCGGCGGCGCTCTTCCTGCTGGCGCTCACCCTCGCGGTGCTCGCGCTCTCGTTCGCCGGTGTGGTCGCGTTCCGGCGCCGCACGATCGACTGACGGGCGGCGAACCGTTCCCCGGCGCGGCGGAATGGTGCGCGACTCGAACCCGGACGGCCCCATCGTTGGCCCATGCCCGGGCCGGTCATCCTCCCGCTCGATCCCGCTACACCGCTGATCGAGATTCTCCGCGCGGCGCCGCCGGCGGAAGCCTGCGGCGTATGGCTGGGCGGGACGCGGGCCGGGAGCCCGACACCGATGGCCCGGCTCTCCGGCGCGCAAGGCTCCGGCACGCTGCTCGTCCGATCCGATCTAGGCGCGCTGCTCCGGGCGGTCGCAACGGTCGTCGTCTCGTTCGAGGGCCGCCCGGTCGCGGTGTCGTCCACCGTGCTCGCCCTCGGCCGGATGCTCGAGATCGTGGCGGACGGGCCGCGCCTCATGCGCATCGAGGGAGAAAGCCCGGAAGCGCTGCTCGCCGACGTCCGCCAGAGCGGGCGCCGCGTCGCCGCCTCGCGCGTGCGCTACGCGGGCGTTGACGTTCCCACCGGGGGGACTCTAGGTTAGGGCTCCGACCCGACCCGCGCCCGCTCCGGAGCCGCCTTGCTTCTCATCCGCACCGCCCCCGGACTCATCGCCCGCCTGGAGCAGATCTTCATGGTGGACGGCGCGGCAGTGCTCCGCGGCGCCTCCCAGCTCATCGGCATCTGGCTCCTCGCGTGGTTTGCGCTCCGGCTCGTGCGGCTCGCCGCGCGGCGGATCGAGGAGCGCGTGGACGACCATGACGCCATCGTGTCGGTCCGCGAGAAGCGCGGCAAGACCATCTCGCAGCTCCTCAGGAGCGCGGGGCGGATCACCGTCCTCACCATCGCGATCCTCCTCAGCCTCAACGTCTTCATCAACATCGGGCCGCTGCTGGGCGGCGCCGCCGTCATCGGCCTCGCCATCTCGTTCGGCGCACAGAGCCTGGTGAAGGACGTCATCGCCGGCTTCTTCATGCTGATGGAAGATCAGTTCGCCCTGGGCGACGTGGTCGAGGCGGCGGGGAAGAGCGGCGTCGTCGAGAAGATCACGCTGCGCGTCATCGTCCTCCGCGATCTCGACGGCACGCTCCACACGATCCCGAACGGCGAGATCAAGGCGGTGAGCAACAAGACCCGCGGCTGGTCGCGCGCGGTGGTGGACGTCGCCATCGCCTACGGAGAGGACGTGGACCGCGCCATCGCCGTCATCCGGGACGAGGCCGAGCGCCTGTCGCACGACGAGGAGTGGGCGGCGCTCCTCGACGGGGTGCCGGAGGTCTGGGGCGTCGAGGCGCTCAACGACGCGGCGACGATCGTCCGCATGGTGGCCCGCACCCAGCCGGGCTCGCACTGGGGCGTGCAGCGCGAGTTCCGCCGCCGGATCAAGAACCGGCTCGACGCCGAGGGGATCAAGACGCCGGCGCCGCGCCAGGTGAAGGTCCAGCTGGAGCCGGCCGGCGGCGGGGGCGCCGCGTCATGACGCTCGCGCTCTTCAACACGCTCACGCGGACGGTCGAGCCGTTCCAGCCGCTCGCGCCGGGGCGGGTGTCGCTCTACACCTGCGGCCCGACCGTCTACAACTACGCCCACATCGGAAACTTCCGGACCTTCCTCTTCGAGGACCTGCTCCGGCGCTGGCTCGAGGCGAGCGGGTACGAGGTCTTCCACGTCATGAACCTGACCGACGTGGACGACAAGATGATCAAGGGCGCGACGGCCGCGGGCGCCGAGCTCCGGAGCTACGGCGACCCGTACATCACGGCGTTCCACGAGGACCGGCACTACCTCCGGATCCGGGACGCATCGGCCTATCCGCGCGCGACGGACTTCATCCCGCAGATGATCACGCTCGTCCAGGGGCTCCTCGAGCGCGGCGTGGCTTACCGGAGCGACGACGGCTCGGTCTACTTCGCGATCGACCGCTTCCCCTCGTACGGCCGCCTCTCCCGGCTCGACACCCGCGAGCTCAAGGCCGGCGCGAGCGAGCGCGTGAGCGCCGACGAGTACGACAAGGAGGACGCGCGGGACTTCGTCCTCTGGAAGGCGGCGCGGCCCGAGGACGAGGCGGTGCACGCCGCGTGGGACGCGCCGTTCGGCCGCGGCCGCCCGGGCTGGCACCTCGAGTGCTCCGCCATGGCGCTCGATCTGCTGGGCCGGAAGTGGGGGACCGACGTGCTGGACATCCACGCCGGTGCGGTGGACCTCATCTTCCCGCACCACGAGGACGAGATCGCGCAGAGCTGCGCCTTCACCGGCCGGCCGGAGTTCGCTCGGTGGTGGATGCACGGCGAGTTCCTGACGCTCTCCGGCAGCAAGATGTCGAAGCGCTTCGGGAATATCCTGACGGCGCGGGACCTTCGGCTCGACGGCGTCGATGCCGGCGCGGTGCGGCTCCTGCTGTTCAATACGCACTACCGGCAGAAGCTCGACTGGTCGGATGACGCGCTGGAGTCGGCGCGCGAGGGTTCGCGGCGGCTCGGCGAATTCCGGGACCGGCTCGCGCGGGCGGCGGGCGGCGCCGAGGTCGAGGATCCGGCGTTCGTCGAGGCCGCCGGGGTGTTCGAGCGCGATTTCAGCGCGGCGCTCAACGACGACCTGAACGCGCCCCGGGCGCTGGCCGCGCTGTTCGGGCTCGTGCGCGACGGCAACCGGCTGCTGGATGAAGGGAAGCGGCCGGGTCCGAGGGCGAAGGGTGCATTGGAGCTCTCGGATGCGGTGCTGGACGTGCTGCCGGCGCGGAGTGCGCTCGTCGGCGGAGTCGCCGGGTCGGCGGAACTCACCGTGGAGGGCGTCGTTCCGGGCGTGGATCGCGAGCTCGCCGAGACTCCGCCGGTCGAGACCGCCGTTGCCGACGCCTGGGCACTGGCATGGGCGAAGCGGCGGCGCGAGGCCAAGCTGGCGCGCGACTACGCCGAAGCGGATCGCATCCGGGAGCTGCTCCGGGCGTCGGGATACGAGGTCCGGGACGGACGTTCGGGGGCCGAGGTGGTCCGGCTTTAGCCCCCGGCCGGCCGAGCCGGCCGGGGTTCCGCAATTCGCAGGCCCCTCCAGTTGACTCATTGCAAGTGGCCATGTATCATAGGAGTCTGTCTTTTTCGGCCTCCTTTTTCGGGCCCGCATCAATGCGGGTCGGGGACGGGTCCGCTGACATTGGGCGCTGACCATGGGGCCGCTGACGTAGCTCAATTGGCAGAGCAGCTGATTTGTAATCAGCAGGTTAGGGGTTCGATTCCCCTCGTCAGCTCGGATGTGGGGTGCGGAGAAGGGCGGCGGCGGGTGCGGTGGGGTGACCGAGTGGCTAATGGTAGCAGACTGTAAATCTGCCGGGCTCTGCCCTACGTAGGTTCGAATCCTACCCCCACCATGGATGCGGGAGAGGCGCGCGGGTGT
>JAICUF010000179.1 GCA_025935995.1 Gemmatimonadales bacterium | reverse complement strand
TGCTCCGCAATGCCTTGGAATGCCGAATGCGGTCATTGGCACGTCGGTTGCTCCTGCCCCGTGCAATCCTCGTCTGCCCTTCAGCTCCACTATTCGAGATTTAGGCACCACCGTCGGCAGGCACCACGGACGGCGACCGCGGCAGGAGCGTCGCGAAGGCGGCGGAGCGAATCAGGCGGGAAAGTGTAAGTGACTATCAGCAAGGAGTTTGTTCAAGAGCTCCGGCTGGCGGATTTGCTTGACAGAATTCGGGTCGTGTAGTAGCGTGGCGGCCCGGACCACCCCCCAACAATCGGGCACATCATGGCAGCACTGTTCGGTCGCAAGAAGACCACCGTGGGCCTCGATATCGGCAGCGGGCTGATCAAGCTCGTCGTCATCTCGCACGGCTCCGGCGAGCCCGTCCTGACCAAGGTCGCCTTCACGAGCGTCGTGGATGACGCCATCGTCGAGGGCGAGGTGATGGACAAGGGGATCGTGGCCGACGCCATCAAGGGGCTGATGGTCTCCGCCGGCATCAAGACGAAGGACGTCGTCACGGCGGTGGGCGGCCGGGACGTCATCATCAAGAAGATCGCGATGGATCGCATGAAGGAGGCCGAGGCCCGCGAGGTGATCCGCTGGGAGGCCGAGCAGCACGTGCCGTTCGACATGGACAACGTGGAGCTCGATTTCCAGATCCTGGATCCGGAGGCCGAGGGGCTCCAGATGACGGTGCTGCTGGTGGCGGCCAAGCGCGAGCTGGTCGAGACCAAGCTCGCGCTCCTGTCCGACGTCGGGCTCGAGCCGTCGGTGATCGACGTCGACGCCTTCGCGCTGCACAACGCCTTCGAGGTCAACTATCCCGACGCGATGCGCGGGGTGGTCGGACTGGTCAACATCGGCCACGAGACCACCAACGTGAACATCCTCGACGACGGGATCCCGGTCCTCACCCGCGACATCCCGATCGGCACCCGCCGCTTCCGCGAGGACATGCAGCGGGAGCGCGGCCTGTCGGCCGAAGAGACCGAGCGGCTGCTCCAGTCGGCCACGGCCGACGACACGCTGCGCCCCTTCCTCGAGACCCGCGGCGAGGAGCTGGCCGTCGGGATCGAGCGCGCGGCGGCGTTCCTCCAGTCGGCCAGCCGGTCGGCCGGCGGCGTCTCACGCATCTACACCACCGGCGGTGGCGCCCGCATCCCGGGCATCAACCAGGTGCTGGCCGACCGCCTGCGCCTGCCGGTGCAGATGGCCAATCCGGTCGAGCGGCTGCAGGTGGCCGACGGCGTCTTCGACACGATGGAAGTCGATCACGTCGCGCCCCTGCTCATGCTGCCGATCGGTCTCGCGCTCCGTTCCGCCGCGTAACCCGGGAAGCGACCCTCGATGATTACGATCAATCTCCGTCCCGGCCAGAAGCGCAAGCGCGCGGGCTCGCCGTTCGCCGGCGTCGCCGGCCGCGCCAGGGCGATCGGCGCCCGGGTGAAGGATCCGCTGCTGATCGCGGCCGCCGCCGCGTGGATCGGCGTCGTGGCCTGGCTCGGCCTGGTCTGGACGACCAATGCCCGTCAGCTGCACGTGCTGACGCCGCGGCTCGAGCAGGTGCGCGTCGAGCACCGCCGCTTCAAGAACTTCATCGCGCAGAAGCGCCATCAGGAGCTCATCCGCGACTCGCTCGTGTCGCAGATCGGCGTCATCCGTACCGTCGACGGCGACCGCTACGTCTGGCCGCACGTCATGGACGAGGTGGCCCGCGCGCTGCCGGCCTACACCTGGCTGACCGAGATGTCGCCGGTGAGCGCCGGCGGGATCACCGACTCGACCGATTCCACCAGCGCGGCACGCGCCCTCACGTTCAAGATCACCGGACGCACGGTGGACATTCAGGCCTATACCCGCTTCCTCCGCCAGCTCGAGGCGTCGCCCTGGGTCGAGGAAGTGTCGCCGCTCTCGGCGATGACCGTGGTCGAGAATGAGCGTCCGGTCACCGCCTTCACGTTGAACGCGCGCTTCCACCGGGCCGACTCGGCCTACATCCACACCGTCGCCCTCAGCCAGTCGGTGAGGTAAGCCATGGCACTCGACAGTCAGAAGACGACGCCGATCTTCCTCCTGGTCCTCGCGGGGCTGGTCGGCTACATGGCCTACACCGGGCAGGGCATCTCGGTGATCGGCATCAACGGCCTCTCGGCCCGCAAGGCCGAGGTCACCGCCATTCGCGACACGATCGCGACGCTCCAGGCCCAGACGGACAGCGCCAAGCGCGAGCTGGCCAATGGCACCGTCGAGGATCTGAAGAACCGGCTCGAGGGGTACCGCGCGAGCCTCGCCACCCTGCGGCGGCTGGTGCCCGAGCGGAGCGAGGTGCCGAACCTCCTCGACGACATGTCCACCCGCGCCCGCATCCGCGGCGTGACGCTGTCCCGCGCCGATCCGGTGCTGCCGGCCGAGGCAGGCCCCGCGCCGTTCGAGACGCAGAAGTTCAATGTCTCGGTGCTCGGGCACTACGACCAGATCGGCGCGTTCCTCGCCGACGTCGCCAGCCTGCAGCGCATCATCGTCCCGGTCGACGTGAGCCTGCTCGCCGCGCCCGCTCCTGCCTCGAAGGCGCTGGGCGACAGCACCGGCGCGCTGCTCGAGGCCAAGTTCCAGATCCGCACGTACGTCAAGTCCGCCGCTACGGAGGGAGACCCCAGTGGCACGTAATCATCTCGCGGCCGCCCTGGTCGCCGTCCTCGCCATCGCTGCCTGCGGCAAGAGCAAGGCGGACGACGCCGATGCCGCGGCGACGAAGAAGTTCACCGCGCTCCGCGCCCACAACGACAGTGTGCGGAAGGCCCGGCTCGCAGCCACGCCGCGCACCGACAGCGTCCAGGCGCCGGGCGGTCCGATGGTGACCGCTGCCGCGCCCGGCCGGCCCGATTCCGCCGCGGTCGCCGCGACCCCGGCCGACTCGACGACCGCCGACTCGACGACCGCCGACTCGACCCGCGGCCACGAGACCGAAGTGCAGCGGGAGAGCTTCGCTTACGCCGGCGGCACCCGCGACCCCTTCGCCTCGCTCATGAACCTGAAGAGCGCGGGCCCCGAGCTGGCCGATCTGCAGCTCGTCGGGGTGTACCAGGATCTCCGGAACGACGCCAACAGCGTCGCGGTGCTCCGCGAGAAGGTGACCAGCCGCCGCCACAAGGTGCGCGTCGGTGACCAGCTGGGCCGGCTCCGGGTGCGGCAGATCCTGGCGCGGGACGTGGTGTTCAACATCGAGGACTTCGGGTACGAGCGGCAGGAAACTCTCTCGTTGCGCAAGCAGGAGGACGT
>JAICUF010000110.1 GCA_025935995.1 Gemmatimonadales bacterium | reverse complement strand
GGCTCCGGCGTGTGCGCGGTGACGGTGCCCAGGCGACGGCCCCACGCGCCGCGCGCCTCGTCGAGCGCGCCCGCCGCCGCGCCCTTCGCGCCGAACCGCGCGATCAGCTCGCGCACGCGGTCCTCCCCCGCGTCGGCCCCGAGCAGCATGACGACTTCGGCCTTCGCCCCGCTCGGGAGCACCAGGGTCGTCTGCAGCGCGGCGCAGGGGTCCAGCTCGACGCCGGTGCGCTCCGCCAGGCGGCGACGCAGCATCGCGTCGGGGTTCGCGAGACTCCGGTTCCGTCCGATGAACTCCCGGCGATCTGCGGTGTGGCTCGCGAGGGTTCCGCTCATCCAGGCGAAGGTCACCTGGTCGGCGAAGAGGCGGTCCCAGGTGTTGACGGCCAGGATCGCTCCCGACGCCCGGTCGAAGCGGGTCCTGATGTTGTGCTCGGTGCGCTCGCGGAAGACGCCCAGCGTCAGCTCGGCGTAGCTCGTGATGGACAGGCGGCGCGCAACGGCGCCGCGATTCGAGAGCTCGAGCCGCGCGATCCTGACGGGAGCGTCCGGCGCCATGCCGATGGTGAGGGTCGTCTCGATACCCGTGTGCTCGTGGATGAAGACCGATGCGCCGGCCTCGTGCCGCACGGTGTAGGGGGCGTCGTGCCTGATGGGCGCGGGGGTGGCGCTCCAGTGGTCGCCGGTCTCCTCGTCCCGCAGGTAGACGACGTCGCCGGGCGGATCGGTGACGGGGTCGTTGTGCCACGGCGTGAGCCGGTAGAAGTGGCTGTTGCCGGCCCAGGTGAAGCCGCCGCCGCGCTCGGTCACGACGCAGCCGCCGGCGGGATTGGCGATGACGTTCGCCCAGGGCGCGGGCGGGAGGAGCCCGTCCCGGAGGCGGATCTCGTAATCGAGCGATGCGGTGAGGCCGCCGATCCCGTTGAAGAGCGCGAGGTCGGCCGGGGTTTCGGCTGCCGGTGCCGCGGGCGCCCGGCGAATCCGCCGGGCCGCCACCGCCGCCGCGAGCGGCTCGAGGTCGGGCGGATACTCGGCCGGAACGTCCGGCAGGTCGCGGAGCACCGCGAGCCCGGGTTCCACGCACTGGATGATGGCGCGCGCCTCCGCGCGGAAGAGCGCCACGTCCTCGGGCTGCAGCAGGTCCTGGCGCTTGAGGTGCACGCCGCCCGCCTGATCCAGCTGGCCCGCCTCGGTCGAGCCGCGCACCGCGGCCATCAGCGCATCGTTCAGATCCTGGAGGTAGCTCGGCGGCATCGTGTTGAGGACGACGAGGTCCACGCCGAGCCCGTGGAGGCGCCAGTAGTAGTGCGCGCGCAGGAGGTCCACCACGGTGGGCAGCCCCTCCGTGGAGTCGATGGTCGCGAGGAGGATCGGGAGATCGCCCGAGATGCCGTGGGCCCAGAGCGCCTCCTGGCTCCGGGTATTGCGCTCGAGCTCCTCCGGCGGCGCGCGCAGCGCCACGTGGGGGTAGATGAGATGGCCCGCCAGCTGCTGGAAGAGCGCCGATTCCGCGGGTGCCACGCCGATGTCCTGCAGCTCCATCTGCGTGCGCGTCCACGAGAGATCGAAGGCGCGCTGGGCGCCGTAGAGATCGTTGTAGCGGTCCGCCAGCTCCACGGCACGCTCCCGCTCCGGCTGCACCAGCGTGGTGAACGCGACGCGCATGGAGCGGCCGGGCGGAATCCGGAGCCGCACGCGGAGCGCGAAGATGGGGTCGAGCACGGCGCCGGCGTGGCCGGAGAGTGACGCTCCCTCGTCCATCGCGGCGGGGTTCGCGGCGGTGCGGCCTCGACCGATGAAGGCGGCGCGGTCGGTCTCCCAGGTGACATCGCCTTCGCTCCCGCGCTCCACCGCGGCGACGTGCGCGAGCCAGAGCCGCGGGTCGGTGTCGGCGCGCGGGCGGCGCGTGGCGAGGATCGCATTGTGGGTCGCGACCCACTCGGTCTCGACGAAGAGGTTGCCGAAGGCGGGGTGCGCACGGTCGGCGTCCTGCGGCGCGAGGACGATCTCGCCGTAGCTCGTCACCTCGATCTCGCGCTGGGTCCACGCATGGTTGGTGATCGTCACGCGCCGCACTTCGGCCCGGTCGTCGGGAACGACGGCGATCTCGAGCAGCGTCTCGATCTCGCCGTCGCGCCGATGAAAGCTCACGCGGTCGGAGGCGAAGGCGACATCGTAGCGGTCGGCGGGGCGACCCACCGGCTGGTGGGCGGCGGACCAGAGGCGGCCGTCCTCCAGGTCGCGGATGTAGCACCAGATGCCGCGGTCGTCGGTGGTGGAGTCGGAGCGCCAGCGGGTGACGGCGAGGTGCTCGTAGCGGGTCGAGCCGGCGCCGGCGTTGGTGACGAGGACCGTGTAGGGCAGGGCGCCGAGGAGCGCGATGCGCGGCTGCGCGGTGTCGGCGGTGTCGTACTCGCGGACGGCCGGGCGCTCGCGCTCGCCGCGCTCGGGCGTCTCGGTCCAGGTGTCGGGCTGCGCCTCGCGCGCGATGAACCGGCGCGGGATGCGCTCCGCCAGGAGGAGCTCCGCCGAGCGGGTGAGGGCGTCGGCGTGGAAGCGCTCCTGCCAGACGTGACTGGTGAGAACGCTGCCGAGCGCCGTGAGGCTCATCCCCACGTGATGCGCCATGTAGGTGCCGACGACGGCCGACTTCTCGTCGGGCGGCTTCCTCGTGTAATCGACCGCGTCGCGGAATCCCCAGGGGCCGAGCGCGCCCTCGCGCTCGAGGAGTCCGCAGTTCTCCATCCCGGCGTCGGGGTCCACCAGGAGGGCCAGCATGGTGGCGTAGGGCGCCACCACCTGGTCCTTGCCCAGCCCGCGCTTGAGCGCGAGCGAGGGGACGCCGAAGGCGCGGTACTGGTAGGTGCCCTGCCGGTCGCGGAGGTTGTAGGCCGATTCCGACATCCCCCACGGCAGATTGTGCTCGCGCCCGTGGGCCACCTGGAGGCGGACGGCGGCGCGGTGCGTCTGGTCGAGCAGGGTCGCGGGAAGCGAGCGCATGACCAGCAGCGGCATCAGGTATTCGAACATGCTGCCGCTCCACGAGAGGAGCGCGGTATCGCCGCCGGTCACCGTGAGCGCGCGGCCAAGCCGGAACCAGTGCTCGGGCGGGGCGTCGTCCTTGGCGATCGCGATGTAGCTCGCGAGCCGCGCCTCCGAGGCGAGCAGGTCGTAGAACGACGTGTCGAGGGAGCCGGTCGCCTCCTGATAGCCGATGGAGAAGAGCTTCCGGCGGCGGTCGAACAGGACGTTGAAGTCCATCTCGACGGCGTAGGCGTGCGCGCGACGCGCGAGCACGGCAAGCCGGGCCGCCTCCTCGTCCGTGGGGGCCGCGCCGGCGCCGCCCGCCTCGATCCGCGCCAGCACCCAGCGGATCCACCAGACGGCGTGCGTCGCATCCGGCACATCGTGCAGCAGCTCGTCCGCATGGCGCACCTGCGCCGCCGCCGCCGCGAGCCGCTCGGCCGCCGGCAGCTCGCGCGCGCGGAGCTCGCGGAGCGTGGCCCGGAGCTGGGCCGCCGCCGGGGCCGCCGCGGGACCGGCGAGGCCGGCCACGGCCAGCTCGAGGGCCGCCTGGACCACCTCGCGGAGCTGGCCCTGGCTCGCGGTCACGGGTGCGAGACACGCCTGCTTGAGCGCGATGAGGTGTCCGGCGAGGTTCCCGCTGTCCACCGTCGAGACATACGCCGGCTCGAGCACCTGGAGGTCGGGCAGGCCGTACCAGTTGTAGAAGTGGCCGCGGAAGCGGCGCATCCGCTCGAGGGCCCGGAACACGGTCTCGAGCCGCGCGATCATGCCGGCGGTGGTGATGAGGCCCAGGTCGCGCGCGGTCGCGATCGAGAGGAGGTGCAGCCCGATGTTGGTGGGCGAGGTGCGCTGCGCCACCACCGGCTCGGGCGAGTCCTGGTAGTTGTCGGGTGCGAGCCCCGCTGTGCGGTCGGAGACGAACTCCTCGAAGAAGCGCCAGTGGAGGAGCGCGTAGCGGAGCGCGCGCGGGCGGTCGCGGCCCGCGATTCCAGGCGCGCGGCGCGCCGGCGGCCTGGAGAGGATGGCGGCCAGGGCCGGCGACGCGATCCAGGCCAGCGCGAGCGGAACTGCGGCGCCCGCGGCCCCGCGCCACGCCGCGACCGCGCCCGCGGCGACGGCGAACGCGGGTGCCGCGGCCATCCGGCCCCAGATCCCGCGGTTGAGCCGGCTCGCCCCCCGCGCCACCTGCGACGCGGACTGCCAGTCGAGGAGATGCCGCCGGCTCACCAGCACGCGGTACAGCGTCCGCGCGATCGCGTCCGCCGACACCGCCGCCTGATGCGGCAGGAAGACGATGGCGAGTCCCAGCTGTCGCGCCGCGGCCACGGCGTCCCGGCCGAGCGCCGTGTAGTAGCCGCGCCACGAGCGGTCGCGGGGCGGGCGGAGAGCCTGGATCAGGACACTGAGGACCCAGGGCCACGCGATGGCGCCGAGGATGACGGCCGACCAGCGATAGCCGTCGCGGGGCAGGGCGATCCACCCGGTGACGAGGAGCGCCAGCTGGGTCAGCTCCAGCAGGCTCCGCCGCATGTTGTCGAGGATCTTCCAGCGCGAGATGGGCGAGAGCGGATTGACGCTCCGCCCCTCGCCCGAGCGCACGCGCGACCGGAGCCACGGCATCAGCTGCCAGTCGCCGCGGATCCAGCGGTGCTTGCGGCGCGCGTGCGCGAGGTAGGTCGGCGGGTAGTCGTCGAAGAGCTCGACGTCGGTGACGAGCGCCGCGCCCGCGAAGGCCCCCTCGATCAGGTCGTGGCTCAGCAGCGCGTTCTCGGCGAAGCGGCCGCGCGTCGCCCGCTCGAACACGGCGACGTCGTAGATCCCCTTCCCGGTGAAGCTGCCCTCGCCGAAGAGGTCCTGATAGACGTCGGAGACCGCGGTGGTGTACGGGTCCACGCCGGGCGGGCCGGACTGGATCGCGGCGAACCGCGTGCGCGACGCGCTGGCGAGCGCCACGCTCACCCGCGGCTGCAGGATGCCGTAGCCCCGCACGACACGGCCCGCCGCCGGGTCGTACACCGCGCAGTTGAGCGGGTGGGCGAGCGTGCCGGCGAGCAGCTCGACCGCGTCGCGCGGGAGGGTGGTGTCGGAGTCGAGGGTCACGACGTAGCGCGCGCCCCGCAGCGCGTCGGGATTCCCTTCGACGGTGGTGAAGGCCTCGGCCGGCCCGCCCAGCAGCATCGCGTTGAACTCCGCGAGCTTGCCGCGCTTCCGCTCCCAGCCCATCCAGACGCCCTGCCGCTCGTTCCACCGGCGCGGGCGATGATAGAGATGAAAGGGCTCGTCGCCTTCCTCGCCGTACTGCGCGTTGAGCGCACGGATGCCCTGGACCGCCGCGTCGAGGATCGCGGCATCGGCGTCCGTGTGCTCGGTGGCGGCGTCGGCGAAGTCGCTGAGCAGCGCGAAGTGGACGTTCGGCGTGCGGTTGGCGAGGTACTGCACCTCGAGGTGCTCGAGCTGCCCGCGCGCCACGTCCACGCTCGGGAGCAGGGTCGGCACCACGACCACGGTGCGGAGGTCGGACGGGATGCCGCCGTCCCGGAAGTTCATCTTCGGCAGGTGTGCCGGCGGCAGGACGAGCGGGAGGATCTGATTGACGCCCGCGATCGCGATCTCGCTGATCGGGACCAGCGCGAGCACGAGGAGGAGCGCCTGCACCGGCGGGCTCGCCGACTGCGTCGCGGCGAGGAGCGCCCAGACCAGCAGCGCGGCGAGGCAGCCGGCGGACCCGAAGTAGCTGAGCGAGGGGTGCGCGGTGAGGGCGCGGAAGAGTCCCTCGCGACGACCGGGCCGGTAGCCGACCGCGCGCTCGACCTCCGCGCGGCCCTCGGCGACGAGGAAGAAGCCGACGTGCGCGCCGCGGTCGCCGTCACCCGCCTGAGCGCGACGGGCGGCCGCCAGCTCCACGGCCGTGCGCGCCACCTCTTCCTCCGCCGCGGGCGCCCGCCGCGCGATGTCCTCGACCACGTGGCGATAGCGGTCGCGCGTGGGGAAGGTCATCCGGGCGTAACAGTCGGCCGGATCGGCCCGGAGCGCGCGATCGGTCACGCTCAGCGACTCGAAGAAGACGTCCCAGTCGAGGCGGGCGATCCGGCGGAGGCTCGTGAGGTGATTCGCCATCATCACCTGCGTGAGCGCGAGCCGCTGGTTCGACCGCGTCACCGCGTCCTCCGCCGTGAGCGCCTGCTCGGCGATCCACTGCTCGAGCCAGAGGAGCTTCCGGAATTCGGCCTGATAGGCGCGGATCTGCTGGAAGAGCCGGGCCACGAAGACGGGCGTCAGCGGCGGGTGCCCGTCCACGAACGCGCTCAGCGCATCCGTGAGCGCCTTGGGCGAGGTGTGACTCGCCTGCTGGAAGCGCGCCGCCCACCCATCGGCCGCTTCCTGCTCGGCCAGACGATCCATCACGCGGAGCGACAGGCGGCGGATGTTCTCGACCAGGCCCAGGCGCAGGACGGTGGGAATGGCCCAGAGCTCGCCCATGTTGAGCGGCGCGCTCGCCTGGAAGGCGTCCACGAAGAGGCTGATGTTGTCGAGCTCGAGGTGGCCCTCGGTGTGCGCGATCAGCTCGATCGCGAGCTCGTAGATGCGGGGATAGCCGGCGAGCGGACCTTCGGCGAGCTTGGGCAGCTCCTGGTAGTAGCCGCGCGGCAGATCCTGCCGGATGTCGCGGATGTGCTCCTGCACGACGTAGAAATTGTCGAGCAGCCAGTCGGCGGCGGAGCTCACGTCCACGCCCCGGTCGGCGGCGTCGGTGAGGCGGGTGCGGACCTCGTCGAAGAGCTCTTCCGTCGCGTCGAGCCGGCCGAGGAGCGGGCCTTCCGCGAGCCGCCGGTGCCAGGGGACCCGGCGGCCGGGGACGACGCGCTGGCGGAGACTGACCGCGCGCGCATGCGCGGCGAGCCCCTCGGTGCCGAGGAGCTCGCCGCGGAACGGACCGACCCGGCGGTCCGTGAGGTTGCCGCGTTGCCTGGGCGGAAGGACCGTGGACATGCCGGAAACTAGAAGCTTCCGGCGCTCACCGCGCTAGCGCCGATAGTAGCGCTCCCGCTGATCCTCGGTGAGGACCGCATCCACTTCGCGCCGCTCGGCGTTGAAGTCGCGCCGGGCGCGGCTGTTCCCGCGGTCGTTGCGGTGCGCTTCGCTGTTGCCGCGGGGGTGGTCCCGCTTGTCGTAGTTGCGGCGGATGCGCTCGAGCCGCGTGAGCTGGCGGTCGGTGAGCCGCAGCTCGTCCCGCATGGCGATCGCGCGCCCGGCGGGCGAGCCCCACTCGTCGCGCCGGACCTCGTCCACCCGGTAGGCCCGGTCGGCTTCCGGATACGGACGCCCGTCGCTGTACTCGCGATTGTGCGAACATCCGCCCGCGACGAAGAGCAGGGCGGTCAGAGCCGGCAATGTCAGGCGCCTCATCAGGCCTCCACGGAAAGAAGGATCGGGGACTGATGGACGGTAACCGGCTGGGCGATTCCGGGATGCGATGGGCATCACGGTGAGACGGGCGTCCGCCTCGCCCCCCGTCTTTCCCCCCCTTCCGCCCTTCCGCCCTTCCGCCCATACTCCCCCCGTGCCCCCCGCCACCAATCCACGCCTCGCTGCCGCCCTCGCCGGGCGGTATCAGCTCCTGCGCGAACTCGGCGCGGGCGGAATGGCGACGGTGTATCTGGCCGCGGACGAGCGGCATGACCGCGAAGTGGCCGTGAAGGTGCTCCGGCCGGAGCTCGCCGCGGTGATCGGGGCCGAGCGGTTCCTGGCGGAGATCAAGACCACGGCGCGGCTCCAGCACCCCCACATCCTGCCGCTGCACGATTCGGGGGAGGCCGACGGCTTCCTTTACTATGTGATGCCGTACGTGGAGGGCATCTCCCTCCGCGAGCGGCTCGGCCGCGAGCACCAGCTGCCGGTGTCGGACGCGGTGCGGATCGCGCGCGAGGTGGCGGGCGCCCTCGACTACGCCCACCGCCACGGCGTCATCCACCGCGACATCAAGCCGGAGAACATCCTGCTCCACGACGGCAGCGCGCTGGTCGCCGATTT
>JAICUF010000146.1 GCA_025935995.1 Gemmatimonadales bacterium | reverse complement strand
GACCGGGGAGACGTGCTGCCGCGCCTGCGGACCGCCGTGCCCGCAGGCATCTGACTCACAGGGAGGAATGACGACCATGCGCTCGATTTCCGGAGGGATCATGCTCGCGGCCCTGGCGGCCGCAACGCCGGCGGCGGCCCAGTACGTACCGGCGGCCGCGCCGGTCGCCGCGACGGCGGAGCTGAGCGCCGCCGCCGCCCGCCTCTCGATGGCGCGAGCCGAGCTCGCCGCGTCGGCTTCGCGGCTCTCGGCGCCGGTCGCAGCGTTCGCGCCGGCCATGGCGGCGGCCCGGCTCGCCGAGCCCGCGTTCGACGACGTCATCCGCGACGCTCCGCCCGCCGCATCGCTCCAGGGCGATCCCGGCGACTCGCTCTACCGCCTGGCCCGCGCCTCGCTCAACCGGGGCCGCTACCGCGACGCCGGCAACCAGTTCCGCGAGCTGCGCCGCCGCTACCCGAAGTCGGGCTACGCCGCGAACTCGATGTACTGGGAGGCGTTCGCGCTCTACCGCGAGGGCGGCAACGAGCGGCTCCGCCGGGCGGCCGCGGTGCTCGACGAGCAGCGGGAGAAGTATCCCGACGCTACGACCGCGGGAGATGCCTCGACACTGGCCGTCCGGATCCGCGGCGAGCTCGCCCGCATGGGCGACAACGAGGCCGCCGCGGCCATCGCCGAGGACGCGAACGATGCGGCGACACCGGCGCCGCCGTCCCCGGAGACCCCGAGGACGCCCCGTCCGTCGCGGGCTCCGCGCGCCATGTCTGCCCGCGAGCGCGACTGCGGCGACGAGAGCGACATGAAGATCGCGGCGCTCAACGCGCTGCTCCAGATGGACGCCGACCGCGCGGTGCCGATCCTCAAGCAGGTCCTGGCCCGGCGCGACAGCGGCTCCGTCTGCCTCCGGCGGAAGGCGATCTTCCTCGTCTCCCAGAAGCAGACCGACGCCACCGAGGACATTCTCCTCGACGCGGCCCGGAGCGATCCGGATCCCGAGGTGAAGCAGCAGGCGGTGTTCTGGCTCTCGCAGGTGGGCACCGAGAAGGCGGTGATGGCGCTCGATTCGATCCTCTCGCGCTCCAGCGACCCGTCGCTCCAGGAGAAGGCGATCTTCGCCCTCTCGCAGCACAGCGGCGGCCGCGCCGCGGCGGCGCTCCGGGCCTACGTCGAGCGGAAGGACGCGCCGGAGGAGATGCGGGAGAAGGCGGTCTTCTGGCTGGGCCAGAGCAACGATCCCGAGAACCCGGCCTTCCTCCGCCAGGTGTACGCGCGGACCGGGAGCCAGGCGCTCAAGCAAAAGATCCTCTTCGCGCTGTCGCAGTCGCGCGGCGCCGAGAACCAGCGGTTCCTGCTGGACGTGGCGCGGAACAAGGACGAGGAGATCGAGGTGCGGAAGCAGGCGCTCTTCTGGGCCGGCCAGTCGGGCTCGGTGTCGACCGCCGATCTCGCCTCGCTCTACACGACGATGCCCGACCGGCAGATGCGCGAGCAGATCATCTTCGTGCTCTCGCAGAAGAACAACGATGCGGCCGCGATGGACAAGCTGATCGAGATCGCCCGGCGCGATCCCGATCCCGAGCTCAGGAAGCGCGCGCTCTTCTGGGTGGGCCAGTCGAAGGACCCGCGGGCGACGCAGCTCCTGCAGGACATCCTGACGGACAAGTGACCATGCGTACTCACCTCTTGCTCGCGGGCGGGATCACCCTGGCGCTGGCGGCTGCCGCCGGCGCCTCCGCCCAGTCGCTCGAGCGCCGCGTCGGCGCGGCGCCCGACGGCACCGTGCGGTTCTCCTTCGCCGCGCGCGAAGGGGTCTGCGGCAACGGACACAATATCAACATCTCCGACAGCCGGAACCCCGACTGGGAGAGCGACTGCGACGACGGTCCCGTCCGCACCGTCCTCACCATCGCCGGCGGCAAGGTGACGAAAGTGCGGAGCTACGTCGGCGGACGCTGGCGGCCGGGCGGCGCGGGCGTCACGGATCTCGGGACCGTGCCCGCGCGCGACGCCGCGGACTATCTCATCGGCCTCGCGGAGCGGGCGCCGGCGGGCAGCAACGAAGCGGTGTTCGCCGCCACGCTGGCCGACAGCGCGGTGATCTGGCCCGAGCTCATCCGCCTCGCGAAGAACCAGTCGGTTCCCCGCGAGACCCGGCGGAGCGCCGTCTTCTGGCTGGGCCAGGCCGCGGGCGCCGCGGCCACCGCGTCGCTCGACTCGCTCGTGGGCGACACGAAGGGCGACCGCGAGGTGCGGGAGGCGGCGGTCTTCGCCCTCTCGCAGCGGCCGCATGACGAAGGCGTTCCGGTGCTCATCCGGATCGCGCAGACCGATCGCGACCCGGCCATCCGAAAGAAGGCGATCTTCTGGCTGGGGCAGAGCGACGACCCGCGGGCGATCGCCCTCTTCGAGAACCTGCTGACCAAACGCTGACCGGCACCGGACAGACACCGGACCGGCGCGGGCGCATTACCTTCAGGGAATGCGCCCGCGCCGTTTTCCGTCCCCCGCCCTGCCGGCAACGCTCGCGCTGGCGACCCTCGCCGGCTGCGGCACGCCCGCCGCGAACATTCCACTCACCGCCATCGGCGCCGGGCGCGACACCCTCCATATCCTGGGCGGCGACGCGACGCAGGCCGCGTGGCTCGGCGGCCAGCGCTGGGCGGTCATCTCCCCCGCGAGCTCGGCGCTCAACGTCCTCGATTTCGCGAGCCACACCGTGGTCCCGCTCGCGGGCGCCAAACCGGACGCGCTGCAGCACCCCGCCAACATCTTCTCCTTCGCCGACACGCTGTTCGTGACCGACTGGGGTCTCCGTCGCACGACTGTGTGGGCGCCCGACGGGAGGATGGTGCGGGCGATCCCGGCGCCCGATCTGACCGCCGGCGCCCTGCCGCGGGCGCTCGACGGCGCCGGCCGGTTCTACTATGAGATCGCGCCGCGCGCGGGGGCGGACGGGAGCGGGAACCGGGACTCCGCGGCTGTCGTACGCGTGGCCCCCGGCGCCGCGCGCGCCGATACCGTGGCGCGCCTGAGCCCGCTCGACCTGGCGAAGGTCGAGAGCGATGCGGGCAGTCGATTCGAGCAGCGGGTCTTCAGCGGGCAGGATGCGTGGGGCGTGCTGCCGGACGGATCGGTCTGGGTGGCGCGCGCGGCACAGAACCGCGTGGACTGGATCACGCCGGCCGGCAAGGTCACCCACGGCGTCCCGCTGCCCGACCGCATCCTCGAAGTCACCCGCACCGACCGCGAGCTGTTCGTGCGCCGCTTTCCGGCCGAGCTGCGGAGCACCGTCGAGCAGCTTCCGTTCGCGCCGGTGAAGCCGCCGTTCGAGACGGCGTTCACGGGACCCGGATCGAGTGTCTGGCTCGAGAAGAGCGAAGCCGTGAGCGACTCGGCGCGGGCCTATCACGTGGTGGGGCGGGACGGCAAGCCGATTCGCGAGGTTCGTGTCCGCGGCTTCTGGTCCCGCATTCTCGCCGTGAACGGCACCTCGGCCCTGGTGGCCGATCCGGACAGCACCGGCTTTCGCCTGACCGAGGCGCCGCTGCCGTCGCGCTAGGCTCCGTCAGTCGAGGATCGGCGGCTCGTCGTTCGGCGGGATGTTGACGGCGGGCCGGTCGGTCTTCCGGCGGTCGCGACGCTGGCCCTCCTCGTACCACCGCCGCGTGATCTCCCCCGCGAGCTCGCGGTTCCCCAGCCCGAACGCGAGCCCGACGCCGAGCGCCACGGCGCCGAGGATCAGCGTGAAGGCCGACGTCACGATGTCCTCGGCCACGCCCACCTGCTGCAGCGCCATGAAGATCGAGATCACCACCACCGCGCTCTTGGCGAGCTTGGCGAGGGTCGGCACCCCGGACACCTGCCCGGCGGACGCGAGGATCAGCCCGCGCACGAACTCCCCGACGATCATGCCGAGGATCACGATCACGATGCCGGCGATGAGGGTGGGAATGAACGAGAGCATCGTCCCGAACATCTGATTGATGCTCTCGAGGCCGAGCGCCGTGCTCGCGAGCAGGATCACCACCAGCATCACGAGCCAGAAGATGAGCTTGGCCATGGCGCGGATCGGGTCGAGTCGGGACCCGGTGCGCACCACCGCCTCGTCGAGTCCGCCGGCGTGCGCCATCCGGTTGAAGTCGATGCGCTTGAGGGTGTCGTCCACCCAGCGCTGGACCTGGCGCGCGAGGAAATACCCCGCCGCCAGGATGAGCGCCGCGCCCACCAGCGCCGGCACCGCCGTGCCGATCTGTTCCGCCCCGATGAGGAGCCGCTGCCAGAGTTCGTTCACGCCGCCACCTCGATCACGAGTTTGCCCGCCTGCTCAGGATGACAGCACTCGCCAATACACCGCGTACCGCTCGTCGAACACCGTGTTGAACGGCACCAGTGCGATCTCGCGCTCCTGGCCCACGATCCTGAACTCGAGCGGCTTGCCCGTCGGCTCGACCCACGAACGCACGTCGTCCGATGGCGCCTTGATCGCCGCCACGGCGATCGGCCTGGTCTCCGGCGTGAGGTCGAAGTCCGGCGTCATCCGCGGCGGCGTGGGCGGGGCGCGGAGGGGCTCGGCGCCCAGCTTTCCCGCCAGCACCAGGGGGCCATACATCACGGCCTGCACGGTCGGATCGTCCGGCATCGCATGGACGTGCAGCTTCATCGGCAGGGTCAACTCTACACGATCGCCATCGCGCCAGCGATTGCGGATCGTCAGGTAACTGCCCGGTGGCGTGGAGACCGCCACCGGCCTGCCGTTCACCCTGGCTGTCGGCTGGCCGTCGAGCCAGTACGGCAGCCGGATTCTCAGCGCCACTCGCGTGGGGCGCGCGACGTGGACGGTCAGGCGGGTGGTATCGCCGGCCGGGAAGCCGGTCTCCTGTACGAGACGTACCCCCTTGTCGACCCAGTTCACCTCGGATGCGATGAACTGATTGACCCAGATGCCGGAATCGTCGTGGAAGTAGATGCTGTCGCCGAACTTCGAGTGCGATTCCACACCGGTCCCGTG
>JAICUF010000013.1 GCA_025935995.1 Gemmatimonadales bacterium | reverse complement strand
CACGAAGGGACCGTCCATGAAGCGTGCCGCAGACGCAAGCTGATGATCGATGCGGGCCCCTCGAGGGAGGGGTGGCTGACGGGAATTGAACCCGCAACCTCCGGAGCCACAGTCCGGCGCTCTAACCAATTGAGCTACAACCACCACGGGCGTCTGTCCCGGCTCCGCCGAGGGCGGCAAGATAGCCCGCGGCCGGGGGAGGGTCAACCCCAAAACGTGCGTGCGAGCGATGCGGTTTCCTCTCTGAATCGCACGGCGCGGCCGTCGACGGAAGCGACGTTGACGATGCCGCGGGCGGCATTGGCGACGAACAGTCCGCGGTCCGCCAGCTCGTCCGCCCGGGCCCGCCCATCCGCGATCGGCACCAGCTCGGCCAGCCGGCGCCGGGCCACGCTGTCGAGCACGCCGAATGCGAGCGGCGGCGCGACGAGCTGCCCGCCCTCCCACCAGTAGAGCCCCCAGATCGCCGTCTCGGCCGCCCACCCCGCGGCGGTCGCGAGTATCGCATCGTCGGCCCCGGCCGCGCGGGCCTCCGCGAGCGCGTCGTCGAACTGCCGCCGCTCGGTCGTCTTGTGCGGATACGGCTCGTGGCGGCTCACGCTCGTGACGAGCCGGACCGGCTCCGTGCTCCCGGGCTCCCGCTCCCTCTGCTCCACGCCGGCCGACGACACGCCGAGCCGCACGACCCGGTCGGGGCCGCGCTCCGGCACCGGCAGCTCGCGCGGCGGGCTCACGCCGACGGCGATGCACGACGCATAGAGCCGCGCGAGGTGATGTCCCCAGAGCGGCGCGACTCCGTCCTTCACGCGCACGGTCTCGATGAGGGCGACATGTCGCCTCATGGCACGGCTCCGGCCGGCTCGAGGGGGCGTCGGGTGTCGATCCAGGTCCGGACGGTCGTCGCGCCGAGGATGACGAGCCCGCCGGCGATCGCGAAGGCGCTCGGCTTCTCGCCGTGCACCAGCCAGGCGAAGAACGGATTGAGCGCCGGCTCGACCAGCAGCAGGATGGATGCCTCGATCGCGGTCACCTGGCGAAGCCCGCTGGTCACGAGGAGGTAGGCGACGCCGATCTGGAAGACGCCGAGGTAACCGATCACGGCCCAGTCCACGGTGCGCGAGGAACCGAGCGGCAGCGCAAACGGCAGCGCGGCCAGGAACGCGATCGCGTTGCCCGCGACCACGGATGGGACGGCGGAGCCGCCCTTCGTCTCGTCGCCCACCCAGCGGAGGCCGCAGACAGTGAGCGCCCAGGTGAGTCCGCTCATCGCCGCGAGGACGTTGCCGCGCGCGGGGTCCGGCGCGGTCGCTACTGGCGCGTCGTGGCCCGCCAGGACGAGCGCGAGCCCCGCGGCGACGGCCGCCATGACGAGCAGATCCTCGCGGCGAAGCTTTTCCCCGAGCAGCCACGGACTCAGTACCACCATGTAGAGCGGTGCGGTGGCCTGGAGGAAGATCGTGTTGGCCGACGTGGTGAGCTTGTTGGCGGTGACGAAGAGAATGAGGGTCGCGGCGTAGGCGACGCCGACGAGGAGCGCGCGCCAGCTCCAGCCGCGCCGGGCTTCGCGGGCGAGGAGGAAGACGGCCACCGCGGCGACGCCCGAGCGGAAGCAGGCCACCTGCCAGCCGGTGAGCGTCGTGGCCTTGATGGCCGCGCCTCCCGTCGAGAAGAGGAGCGCCGCGGCAACGAGCTTGAGACGAGGCAGGGCGGCGCCTCGCCTCACCGCTCCCCCACGTGATACTTCCGGAGGATCTCGCGCACGCGATCGAGCGGAATCGCCTGCACCGTGGCGCCCCGCGAGGAGACGGTCGTGGCCATGAAGAGCGAGTTGTAGATCGCCTCTTCCGTCGCCTCGACGACGGCGCCGAAGAGCGGAGACATGTCGTCGTTCGAGAGCTCGGTCGTTGTCAGGCGATGCGCGTCGGCCGCCCGGCGCACCTCCCGCGCCGTGGAAAAGGCGATGACGTAGTCGCCCGAGCCGTTGGAGGCGGTCGAGCCGGTGCGCCCGAGTCCCATCAGGGCGCGCGATGCGATCCGGCGCAGGTTCCGATCGGAGACCGGCGCGTCGGTGGCCACCACCATGATGATCGATCCGTCGCCGCTCGGCATCGTGATGCCGTTGGTCCTGGGCCAGCCGAGCGCCTCGCCGACGGGCGCGCCCATCACCTGCAGCACGCCGCCGAAGTTGGTCTGCACCAGGACGCCGACGGTCCAGCCGCCGTACCGCTCGCCCAGATGCCGCGACGACGTCCCGATGCCGCCCTTCCAGCCGAAGGCCACCGTCCCCGCCCCGGCGCCGACGCTTCCCTCGGCGACGGTGCCGGTATCCGCTGCCGCCAGGGCCGCGCGCACCTGGTCCGCGCCGATCGGCCGCGAGCGGATCGCATTCAGGAGCCCGTCATTCGTCTCGGCCACGAGCGGATTGATCGAGCGGACCCGCTCCATCCCCGGCTGCTCGAGCATCCAGCCGACCAGCGCGTCCGCCGCGCGCCACACGCAGAGGGTGCAGGTGAGGAGGATCGGCGTCTCGAGCTCGCCGAGCTCGTTCACCTGCGTCGAGCCGAGCAGCTTCCCGAAGCCGTTGCCGACGACGACGGCCGCCGGGACCCGGTCGAGGAAGGCGTTCCCGCCGTGCGGCAGGATGGCGGTGACGCCCGTCCGCACCGAGTCGCCGACGATCATCGTCGACTGGCCGACGCGGACGCCGGCGACGTCGGTGATGGCGTTCTTCGGCCCGGGCTCGAGCACGCCCGGCGCGACGCCGAGATCGCGGGCGCGCATGCGGGGGGCGCCCTGCGCGGCGAGCGCGGGGGTGACGGCGAGCAGGCAGGCAAGGAGGCCGGTGGCGCGGGTCATGTGCGGAGCTCCGGAAGGTCGCGGAAAAGGTCGAGTGCACCGGGGTTGGCGAGCGCGTCGGCATTCCGCACCGGCCGGCCGTGAATCACCTCGCGCACGGCAAGCTCGGTGATCTTGCCGCTGATCGTGCGCGGGATGTCGGCGACCGCGACGATCCGGCGCGGCACGTGGTGCGGGCTCGCATGCTCCCGGATCTGGCGGCGGATCCGGTCGGTGAGCGCGTCGTCGAGCGCGAGCCCCGCGCGCAGGCGGACGAACAGCACGATGCGGACGTCCTCCTCCCACTCCTGCGCGACGACGATGCTCTCGAGGATCTCGGGCAGCTGCTCGACCTGCCGGTAGATCTCCGCGGTGCCGATGCGGACGCCGCCGGGGTTGAGCGTCGCGTCGCTCCGGCCGTAGATCACGAGCCCGTTGTGCTCGGTCAGCTCGGCCCAGTCGCCGTGGGTCCAGACGTCGGGGAAGCGCTCGAAATAGGCGGCGCGGTAGCGGCTCGCGTCGGGGTCGGCCCAGAACGCGACCGGCATGCTCGGAAAAGGCCGCGCGCACACCAGCTCGCCGGGCTCGCCGGCGACGGCCGTCCCGCCGCCATCGAACACGTGTACCGCCATGCCGAGTCCGCGGGTCTGCAGCTCGCCGCGCCAGACCGGGCCGATGGGATTGCCGAGCGCGAAGCAGGAAATGATGTCGGTGCCGCCGCTGATGCTCGCGAGGTGCACGTCGGGCTTGACGTGCGTGTAGACGTAGTCGTAGCTGTGGCCGGCGAGCGGGCTTCCCGTCGACAGGATCGCGCGAAGCGCGCCCAGGCTGCGATCACCCGCCGGCCTGACCCCCTCCTTCTCCGATGCGGCGAGAAAACGGGCGCTGGTTCCGAACACGGTGACGCGCTCGCGTTCCGCCATTTCCCAGAGGCTGTCCGGACGCGGGTAGAGCGGCGCGCCGTCGTAGAGCACCACGCCCGCGCCGACCGCCAGACTCGAGACCAGCCAGTTCCACATCATCCACCCGCAGGTGGTGAAGTAGAAGATGCGGTCGGCTGGCGTCAGGTCGGTGTGAAGGATGAGCTCCTTGAGATGCTGGAGCAGCGTCCCGCCCGCGCCGTGCACCATGCACTTGGGGAGCCCGGTGGTGCCGGAGCTGTACATGATGTAGAGCGGGTGGTCGAACGGCAGCTGCGCAAAGGCCGGCGCGGCTCCCTGATGAGGCGCGGTGAACTCGGTCCAGGTCAGGGCGCCCGGACTCCCGGCCAGGTCCGGCTCTGGGCCGAGATACGGCGTCACGACGACCTGCTCGATGCCCGGCATCGCCGCGCGAATCTCGCGGATGCGCTGCAGGCAGTCGATCCGCTTGCCGGCATAGTGGTAGCCGTCGGCCGCGACGAGGATCCGTGGCCGGATCTGGCCGAAGCGGTCGAGCACGCCCGGTGTGCCGAAGTCGGGCGAGCACGACGACCAGACCGCGCCGAGGCTCGCCGCGGCGAGCATGGCGATGACCGTTTCGGGAAGGTTGGGAAGAAACCCGGCGACGCGATCCCCCGCGCCGATGCCCGCCTCGCGGAGCGCCGCCGCAAACGCAGCCACGTCGGCTCGGAGACGGTCCCGGCTCAGGGTGCGCTGATGACCGGATTCGTTGCTGAACGAGATCGCCGTGGCGTCGCCGCGGTGGCGGAGGAGATTTTCGGCGAAGTTGAGGCGGCCGGTGGGAAACCAGCGGGGGCCGACCACCGGATCCGGCGGCGCCATGCGATCGAGCCCGGCGACGGCCTCCTCGCCGGGATCGCCGATCATGCCGGTGAAGCGCCAGACGGCAGGCCAGAAGGCCGCGGGATCCTCCACCGACCAGCGCCAGAGCGCGTCATAGTCCGGTGCGGCGATGCCGTCGGCGCGGACGGTATCGAGGAAGCGCGTCAGGTTGGCCCGCGCCACGCGCTCCGGCGAGGGGACCCAGAGCGGGACGTCGGACGTCCCTTCCCCGGTCACCTCAGCTGGTGGGCGGGTTGAACTGCGCGTGCTGCGCGTCGAGCCACGACAGGTGGTACTTCTTGTCCTCGATGGCGAGGGCCGGCTTCGCGACCTTGAGCGGCCGGAAGCTGTCCATCATCACGGCGAGCTCGTCGGTGTACTTGGCGCCGATACTGGCCTCCGCGCGCCCCGGATGCGGGCCGTGCGGAATGCCGTCGGGATGATGGGTGATGCTGCCGAACTCGATCCCCTTCCGGCTCATGAACTCGCTGGACGCGTAGTAGAGCACCTCGTCCGAATCCACGTTGCTGTGGTTGTAGGGCGCGGGGATCGCCTCGGGGTGAAAATCATACGGCCGCGGGCAGAAGCTGCAGACGACGAAGCCGTCGCCCTGGAAGGTCTGGTGCACCGGCGGCGGCTGATGGACGCGGCCGACGATCGGCTCGAAGTCCATGATGTTGAAGGCCCACGGGTAGAAGTAGCCGTCCCAGCCGACGACGTCGAGCGGATGGTGGTCGAGGGTGATCTCGTTGAGCCCGTCGTACTGCTTCACGAGGATCGGGAAATCGCCCATCTCATCGTGCGTGCGGAGCTGGGTGGGCCGGCGGATGTCGCGCTCGCTGTAGGGCGCGCCCTCGATGAGCTGGCCGAACTCGTTCCGGTACCGCTTGGGCCAGCGCACGTGGCCGCGGCTTTCCATCACGAGCATCTTCGTGGACTCGGCGCCGAGGTCCATCTTGTAGCGGTGCAGGATGCCGCGGTGGATGACGAGGTAATCGCCCTCGCCGTAGGGCAGGTCGCCGAAGACGGTCTCGAGCACACCGCGGCCCTTGGCGACGTAGATCAGCTCGTCGGCCTGGGCGTTGCGGTAGAAGTGCGCGTCGTTCTCGTCGGGCTCGACGTAGAGCATCGCGATGTCCTGATTGAACAGGAGCGGCGTCCGGTCGAGGGTGGGGCTCCCGCCCTTCTTCACCTGCGAGGTGCGGAAGTGGCGGTGCCTGAGCGTCTGATCGGGATCGGCCTCGTACTTGAGCTCCTTCACCCGGCGCACCGACTTCACCGTCGTGGGCGGGTGCACGTGATAGAGCAGCGACGAGGTGCCCGTGAATCCCTCGTGCCCCATCAGCTCCTCGGCGTAGATCCCGCCGTCGGGCTTCCGGAAGGCGATGTGCCGCTTCCGGGGAATCGAGCCCATAGTGTTATAGATCGGCATGCCGCCTCCTTACAGATTCCCGCGCAGCGCCTGTTCGCGCTCGATCGCCTCGAAGAGCGCCTTGAAGTTGCCCTTGCCGAAGCTGCGCGCGCCCTTGCGCTGGATGATCTCGTAGAACACCGTGGGCCGGTCCTGCACCGGCTTGCTGAAGATCTGGAGCAGGTAGCCCTCGTCGTCGCGGTCGATCAGGATGCCGAGCTCCTGCAGCGGCGCCAGGTCCTCGTCGATGCTGCCGACGCGGTCCATCACCGTCTCGTAGTACGTGGACGGCACCCGCAGGAACTCCACCCCGCGATCGCGCAGCGCCGAGACGGTGGCCACGATGTCGTCCGTGGCGATGGCCAGGTGCTGGACGCCGGGGCCGCGGTAGAACTCGAGGTATTCGTCGATCTGCGACTTCTTCTTGCCCGCGGCCGGCTCGTTGATGGGGAACTTGATCCGGTCGTTGCCGCTCGCCACCACCTTCGACATGAGCGAGCTGTACTCGGTGGAGATGTCCTTGTCGTCGAACGAGATGAGATTCCGGAAGCCCATCACGTCCTCGTAGAACTTGACCCAGGTGTTCATCCTGCCCAGCTCGACGTTGCCCACGCAGTGATCGACGTGCAGCAGGCCTACCGGCGGCGGGTTGTATCGCGAGCTGGCGGGCTGGAATCCCGGCATGAACGGCCCGCCGTAGTCGCTCCGCTGGACCAGCGAGTGGATCGTGTCGCCATAGGTGTGGATGGCGGCGACGATCACCTCGCCGTGATCGTCGCGCAGCACCTCCGGCTCGTGGACCGGCCGGGCGCCGCGCTCGACGGCGAGGCGAAAGGCCTCGCGCGCGTCGTCCACCCAGAGCGCGATGTCGCGGACCCCGTCGCCGTGGCGGTAGACGTGGTCGGCGACGGGATTGTCGGGGCCGATCGGACTCGTGAGGACGAGCCGGACCTTGTTCTGCACCACGAGGTAGCTGGCGCGGTCGCGGACGCCGGTCTCGGGTCCGCGGTACGCCACGAGCTGGAAGCCGAAGGCGCTCCGGTAGTACTGCGACGCCTGCCTGGCGTTCCCGACGTAGAACTCGATGTAGTCGGTGCCGTTGATGGGAAAGGTGTCCGTCGCGGTTTCAGGCGTCGCGAGGGTGCTGGTGGTCATGGAAAGCCTCCGGTGCGGTGGTCCGTCTGCTTCCTCAAAATAGCCCGGCTCGGCGGACCCCACCACGTCCCCCGGGCCGGGAGCGTGCAAGGCCGCGACCCAGCCGCATCTCCCGCCCGTCACCCCAACGGGAGGGACCATGTTCCGCCGCACACTCGCCCCCGCCGCCGGCCTCGCCGTAGCGCTCGGGCTCGCCAGCATCACCCCGCTCAGAGCCCAGGGATGGATCGAGATCGAGCGCCCGCCCGACCGTGGAAGGACTCCGGTCACCCGCGTGGCCTCGCACGTCAGCGTGACGATCGACGGCCGGATCGCGCGGGTCGAGGTGGAGGAGCAGTTCCGGAACGACGGCGGCGGCCTCGCGGAGGGCAGCTACCTCTACCCGCTTCCCGGCGAGGCGGCGTTCCAGAACTTCTCCCTCTGGATGGGCGAGCGCGAGGTCCGGGGCGAGGTGATGCCCGCCGACGAAGCCCGGGGCATCTACGAGGCGATCGTGCGCCGCCGGCGCGACCCGGCTCTGCTCACCCTCGCGGGCCATGGCCTGGTGCGGGCGCAGGTCTTCCCCATCGCGCCGGGCGAAACCCGGAAAGTCGTCCTTCGCTATACTCAGCTGCTCGATCGGACCGGCGACGCCCTCCGCTTCCGCTACGCCATGGGCGAGCGCGGGCCGGGGGACCCCGAGACGCTCCGTGTCCGGGTGACCCATGCCGCCGCGATCGGCACGCCGTACTCGCCGACCCATGCCATCACCACGACACGCGCCGACGGCGGGCTCGCGATCGCCGCACAGGCCGCCGGCGGCGGCGACCTCGAGCTGCTGCTGCCGCTCCGGGAGCACCTCGTCGGGACCACGGTGCTCACGCACGCGCCGGGAGGCGAGGACGGCTACTTCATGCTGCTCCTCTCGCCGCCGCCGGCGACCGCCGCCGCCGCCGTTCCGCGCGATCTCACGCTCGTGGTGGATGTCTCGGGCTCGATGTCGGGCGACAAGCTCGAGCAGGCCCGTGCGGCGCTGCTGCAGGCGCTGGGCACGCTTGGCACCGCCGACCGCTTCCGGCTCATCGCGTTCTCGTCCGCCGTGCGACGCCTGGAGCCGGGGTTCGTGGCCGCGACCCCGGAACACCTGCGCGATGCCCGGGCGTTCGTGAATGGGCTCTCGGCGGACGGCGGGACCAACATCGAGGGCGCGCTCGACGCGGCCTTCACGGAGGACCCGGGAGAGGGACGGCTCGGGCTCGTCGTGTTCATGACCGACGGACTCCCCTCGATCGGCGAGCGCTCGCCGGAGCGCCTGGCCGACCGCGCTGCCGCACGGCGGGGCGGCAGTCGCATCTTCACGGTCGGCATCGGGCATGACGTCAACACCTGGCTGCTCGACCGGCTGTCCTCGGCGGGCCGGGGCAGCGCCACCTATGTGGCGCCGGAGGCGAACGTCGAGACGGCGGTCGGAGGGTTGCTGAGCAAGCTGCGCTATCCCGCACTCGTGAACCTCCGCCTCGCATCGGCGCCGGTTCGATTCTCGGCGCCGACACCGGCCGCCCTTCCGGACCTCTTCTACGGCGAGGAGCTGGTCCTGTTCGGCCGCTATCAGGGAAGCGGGGCCGGCCCGGTCACCCTCGAGGGCGAACGGAACGGACGCCATGAGCGATTCACCACCGAAGCGCGCTTTCCGGCGAGCGATGCGGGAAACGAGTTCATTCCGCGACTCTGGGCGTCCCGCCGCGTCGGAGACCTGACCCGCGAGATCCGGCTCGAGGGCGCGTCGCCCGATCTCGTGAGCCAGGTCCGCGACCTCGGCCTGCGCTACGGCATCCTCACGGAGTACACGTCGTACCTGGTGCAGGAGCCCGCTGATGTCGCAGTCGGGGCACTCCGCCGGGATCGGCTCCTGACGCCGGCCCCGGAAGCGCAGAGCGGCGCGGCCGCGTTCGATGCCGCAAGCCGGAGCGCGGCCCTGAGCGGGGCCACGAACCTCGCCGTGGCGAAGGCGTCGGAGCTCAGCGCGCCCGCGGGAAACCGGGGAAGGGACCAGCGGCGGGTCGGAGGCCGGCTCTTCATTCTGCAACGTGGCGTCTGGACGGACGCGGGGCAGGTGGATAGCCTCCAGACAACGACGGTAGCGCCTTTCAGCCCGGTCTACTTCGCGCTGGTCCGGGCTCTGCCCGAGCTTGTGCCCTGTCTTCGCGTCGGCGATTCGGTGCTGGTGGCGGGGCGCCGGGCGAGCATACGGGTCGCGTCCGGGGGCGTCGAGCGGCTCGACGCCGGAAGGCTGGCGGCACTGATCTCCGGCTTCAGGGGGACATGACCGATATCGCGGAGCTGTTCACGCTGTATCACGCGTCGCTGGTGCGGATGGTGTATCGCCGCACCGGCGACCGCGACCGCGCGGAAGACATCGCGCAGGAGACGTTCGCGCGCGCGGTCGCCGCGCCGCCGACCAATCCGCGTCCGTGGCTCTTCGCGGTGGCGCTCAACCTGGTGCGCGAGGATGGCCGCCGCTCGGTGCGCCAGGGCCGCCGCCTTCAGCTCCTGAGGGCGGAGGGGCCGGATGCGATGCCGGCGCCGGACGAGGCGTTCGAGCGCGATGAGGGCCGGCTTGCCGTGCAGCGCGCGCTCGCCACGCTGAACGAGCGCGACCGCGAGGCGCTGCTGCTCAAGGCCGAGGGATTCAATTACGAGGAGATCGCGGCCACGCTCGGGATGTCGCGCGGGGCGATCGGAACGACGCTGGCGCGGGCGCGCCGCCGTCTGGTGGAGGCGTACCGCCTGCAGGGAAGGAGTGCCGATGCTGCATCTTGACGAAGGGGTGATCCACGAGCTGATCGACGGCGAGCTCGGTGCGGAGGAAGCCGAGACCGTCAGGCGGCACATCGCCGAATGCGATGAGTGCCAGCGCCTCTATCAGGAAGCGCGGGAGCTCGCGGCCGAGACCGATCGCGTGATCGCATCGCTGGATGACACGCGGGCGGAGCTGAACGAGGGCTTCGACGGCATGGAGCCGATTCCGGCGCCTCCCGCCGCGAACGTGGGCGCCGGCGCGCCCGTCGTGCTGATGCCGAGCGCACCGCAGACTCCACACTGGCGGCGTACTCAGCCGCGTGGCGGGCTCTGGGCGGCGGTCCTGCTGCTCGTGCTCGGGGGAGGCGGATATTTCCTCCTGCGTGGCCGGGGCGACGACATTCCCCCGCAGGCAGCGCTCCCGCCGCTCACCGCGCTCCCTGAAACGAGCGCGGCGCCGCCGTCGGCCGATTCGATCGCCGAGGCGCACGCGCAGGCCGCGCTGGCCAGCCGGCCGCCGCTCAGCGCTGCGGCGCTCGACGCGGCACGCGCCGACAGCTCGGCCAGGGCATCGCGTGACACCGCGCGGGACAGCTCGCGGACCGCCGGCCGCGACAGCACCACGCGGACCCAGCCGAGGGACACCGCCACGCAGCTGGCCGCGGCCACGCGACGTGAGCGGCAGATCGAGCCCGCGCCCCTCGGCAAATCGCTGGCGTCGAACGCGGCGGCGGCGGAGCCGACGCTCCAGAGGGCCGCGCCGCGCCCGGATCGCACGGCCGCCGCGCCCGACGTCGGGTCCGCGGACAACGCGCGCGAGAGCGTGACCTCGTTCCGGGCGCCGGCGCCCGCCTCGCCGCCGACGCTCGACGTCCAGGCGCAGATCACCTCGCGCATCGGGCTCGACGACGCGAAGCGTGAGCTGGGGGCGCCGCTCCACGCGATCGACGGGCTCCGGCCGCGGCTCGTGGGCCTCATCCCGGGCCGGCTCGTTCCCGGAGCGGACCCCTCGCGCAATGTGGTTCGCGCCGTCTACCAGGATGCGAACGGGCAGCCGTTCTATCTCGATCAGCAGCGGGTGGGCCCCGGCGGGCCGCGGCGGGCGGGCGGGATCGTGAAGGGCGACGTCCAGCTCTTCCTCAACGGCAGTGTCCCGCCGGATTCAGCGCAGGCGCTGGCGCAGCGGCTTCGGTAGGATCAGGCGGTCTCGCCTGCCGCGACTGGTGCGGCGGGCTCCTCCAGCGTCTCGCGTACGCTCCTCAGCAGGAGGTCGGACGTGAACGGCTTGGCCACGAAGGCGCAGCCGTTCACGCCCTTGCCGACGACCTCGTCACTGGTGTACCCCGAGATGTAGAGCACCCGGAGCGACGGGTACCGCGCCCGGAGCCGCTCGGCCAGCTCCCGGCCGCCCATCTCCGGCATCACCACATCGGTGATCACGAGATGGATCGCCCCGCGGTGGCGCTCCGCCACGAGGAGGGCGTCGCGGCCGTGACGGGCCTCGAGCACCGCGTAGCCGTTGGCGGTGAGCATCTTCCGGATCACCGCCCGCACGGGCTCCTCGTCCTCCACCAGCAGAATCGTCTCGGCGCCGCGGCTCGTCTCCTCCGGCGTCACGGCCGCGGGCTCGGCCTCCTCCACGCGCGGGAAGAAGAGCCGCACCGACGTGCCCGCCCCGGGCTCGCTCGAGACCCGGATCGTCCCGCCGCTGCTCTTGACGATGCCGTGCACGATCGCGAGTCCGAGTCCCGCGCCCTGGGCCGCCTGCTTCGTGGTGAAGAAGGGCTCGAAGAGCCGCGCCTTCGTCTCCTCGTCCATCCCGCTGCCGCTGTCGGTCACCGCGAGCACCACGTACGGCCCCGGTCGGCTGCCGGGCGCGCGCGGCGGCGAGGCCAGGTGGCGCTCGCTGGTCTCGATCGTGAGCGTCCCGCCGGCGCCCAGCGCGTCGCGCGCGTTCAGCACGAGGTTGATGATGACCTGCTCGATGTGCCCCGGATCGGCGCGGATGTGGCCGATCTCCGGCGCGAGCACGGTCTCCAGCTGCACGTCGGCGCCGACGAGGCGCTGAAGGAGCGACTCGAGCCCGCGGATCACCCCGTTCAGATCGAGCGACTCCGGACGCGACGACGGGCGGTGCCCGAAGGCGAGGAGCTGGCGCGTCAGCACGGCGCCGCGGTCGGCGGCGCGGCGGATCTCCTGCAGATCGGCGGTGCGCGGGTCGCTGCCGTCGAACTCGCGGAGCAGGAGGTCGCTGTAGCCGTGGATCGCCGTGAGCACGTTGTTGAAGTCGTGCGCGACGCCGCTCGCGAGCCGCGCGGCGGCATCGAGCCGCTGCGCGCGGCGGAGCTGCTCATCGCGCTCATGGAGCGCCCCGCGCACGCGAGCGCGGTCCGAGACGTCGGTCACGAGGACGATGCGCGCCGGCCGGCCCGCGAAGGTCAGGGAGTGGGAGACGATCTCGACGTCGAGCAGGGAGCCGTCCTTCTTCTGATGCCGCGCGAGCGCCACCCCCTCGCGCTGCGACGAGCGGCGCTCGGCCGAGCGGACCGGCGCGGGGGCATCGTCGTCCGGCAGGACTTCCATGATGGTCATGCCGAGAAATTCGGCGCGGCTGTAGCCGTAGTGGCGCACGGCCGCGTCGTTCACGTCGAGGAAGCCCAGCGTCTCGGTGTCGAAGATCCACATCGGATTGGGATGACTCTCGAACAGCGTACGATAGCGCCGCTCGGCTTCCTCCGCCTGGGCGGCGGCGGTGGCGGCGTCGAGTGCGTCGGCCAGGCGGTCGGCGAAGCGCTGGGCGGCGGGCAGCGACGCTTCGGTCAGCAGAGCAGCGTCGGCCGCGCCCAGCTCGAGCAGCCCGAGCGCGCGCCCGCGCGCGCGCAACGGCACCGTGAGGATCCTGGCGGGCGCGAGCGCGTCGTAGGCCGCCCGCTCCTCACCGTCCGCCAGCTCACGGAGCGTCGTCCCGCTCACGTCCATGAGACACGGCGACGGGCCGCCCCACACCCCGGCCGCCGTGGCCCGGCCCGAGGCCTCGCGCGCCCCGCGCCCGACCAGCTGCCGGGCGACGGGATCACGCACCGCCAGGCGGTGCGCGGCGGCCACGCAGCGGAGCCCGCCCAGCCCGTCGAGCACGCGGACGGTCGCCCAGTCGGCGAGGGTGTTGGCGGCATGGCGCGCGGCCGCTGACGCGACGGTGCCGACGGACCCCTGGGGGAGCTCCGTGCGGTCGTCCGCGGCGGCCGGAGCTGGAGCGGCGGGCAGGGTCGCGCGATCGAGCTCGCGCTGGCGGAGCGCGCCGACCGGCAGCGCGGTGAGCGGAACGGCGAGAAAGACCAGGCCGAGATGCCAGAGGCCGTCGGCACTGTACCGGAGGGGCGACCCCGGGATCGAGAAGAAGTGCAGGCTGTAGAGCAGGACGAGAACGACGCTCGTGATCGCCGGCCGGAGGCCGCCCACGACACCGGATACCACGACGGTCGCGAGGAGCAGCACCATCGGCACCGGTAGCCCGACGCCGCGCCGCGTGAGGATGTCGCAGGTGACCACGGCTGCCAGGGTGAGCAGCGGGCCTCCGACCTGGAGAGCTATGGCGGGGCCGCGGAAACGCATCGGGGAACCTCCGCCCGGGGGATCGCCAAGACGATGGGGCATGACGCCAGGGAGTGCGCCATGCCCCATCCGCCGCGAGGTCAGTCGCGGCCTACTTCGGCTTGTCCACGTCCACCGTGGGCACGGTGACTTCCTTCTTCTCCGTCGTGACCTTGGGGACAGTGATCGTGTCCTTCGTGGTCCCCACGTCGACCGTCGGCGTGTGCACCGTGTCCGTCTGGGTACCGACGACCGGCTTCTGCACTTCGTACTCCCCTTCGCCCGTCTTCTTGCAGGCGCCGGCGGCGACAAGCGCCGTGAGGGCCAACACCGCTGTCAGCTTGCGCACGACGAACCTCCGGGATCGAGAGAACAGGGACCACATGACGCGCCTTCGTGTCCCAATCTGGCAACCGCCGGGGATTCTGCCTGTGTCTCAGGTCACGGGGCCCGCGGGCGCCCCGCCGCAGGCCGGACGATCGCGAACCCCCAGAGCAGGAGGAGCGGCAGCACCGAGGCCCACCCGTGGAGCCCGAACCGCTCCCCCAGATTGAGCGTGGCACGCGGAAACCGCTCCAGGTGGGTCCAGCGGTCGTCGACGTCCGCGGCGGGCGTCAGGAACGACACCGGATTGATCGACACCGCGCCCTCCGCCGCGAGGCGCGGATAGACGCTCACGATCGGATCAGGAATGAACTCGCTCACGAACGGAGTGGTGGCCGTGCCGATCAGATTGACGGCGACGGAGAGGGCCGCGACGGCTGCGATCGCACGATTCCACGCCGGACGGTCCGGCCACCACGCGAGGCCGAGGCCGAGCAGCGGGATCGCGGGAACGAGGTGGCGCGGACCGAATGCGGGCCCGCCCTGCCAGTAGGCGTAGCTCGCGATCACGAGCCAGAGGGCGCCGGTGCCTGCGAGAAGCGCGGGCGCGAACCGGCGCCGAAGCGGCCGAGGCCAGAAGGCGAAGGCCACCACCGCCGGGACGACGATCGGCGCGTACACGAAGAGCCCGCGGTACGTCCCGAAGAGCAGCTGGGCGGCTGCTCCGCCATCGGGGAGCGTGATGCCGAAGAATCCCTCCGACATGCGCGTTCCGAACTGGGTACCGGCCAGGCGTCCGTAGCCCACGGCGAAGGGCGAGCCGTAGGCTGCGTTCTGATGGATCATGAGGAGGGCGAGCGGCACGAGGCCGGCGGGCGCGCCCACGAGGAGCCGCGCGGGGCGCCGCGCGACCGCAAGGAGGCCGGCGGCGATCGCGGCGGCGGGAATGACGGCGGGATACTCGGTCAGGACGGCGAGGCCCAGTGCGAGAGCGGCCAGGACGGCGAGCCCGCGGCGCGGCTCGTGCGAGCGGCCGGCCTCGTAGCCGCTCCATGCTCCGATCGTGAGCCAGGCCGCCGCGATGGCGTGGCCGAACAGCGCGGTCGAATAGACGAAGAGCGGAGTTCCGAGAAAGATCGCCGCCGTGAGCAGCCAGGCCGAGCGTCGCGACCGCAGAGGATCGAGCCGTGAGAGGAGCCGGCGGAACGCCACCGCCGCGAGCGCCGAGAGGAGCCCGGCGCTGAGGGCGGTCGCGAGGTGCAGCAGCCGGTCGGCGATCTCCGGCCGGCGCTCGAGCCGGTCGAGATCGAGCACGGCGGACGCGGCTACCGCGACCGGCAGTGCGAGATAGGCCGTGCCCGGCGCCTTCTCCGAATAGAAGTGGCCGCCGATCCTGACGCGGTCGATCGTGTTGAAGGCAAGGCGATCGATGTCGTAGCGGTGACCCATCGCGATCGAGAGCGCGAGATCGAAGCGCGCGTTCGAATTGGCGAAGCCGCCCTGACTGAACCACCCGAACGTGAGGAGGAAAAGGAGGAACCAGCCGCGGTCACCGCGCATGCGTGTCGCCGCGACGCTCCCGCGACCCGTAGCCGCTGTAGCCGCCGTAGTTGTCGGAGCGATGCGGCCGCGGGGCGGCGGAGTCGGGGGCACTGGCCGAGTCGGGGGCACTGGCGGCGTCGCGGACGCTGGTGTCGGCGCCGAGCGCGGCAGTCGGAGCGGCGGGCACGCTCGCGCGCCGGCGGGGCCGCGCGGGGGCCGGCGTCGCCGCTTCCGGACGCACGCTATCCGCGATGCGCGCAGTTCCGAGCGAATCCCGCCGCACCGGGCCGGGCAGCGTGTCGTAGACGGCAAAGGCCGGCCGGCCCCGCGAGCTGACCGCCCACACGGCGAGGCCCACGAGCACGACGGTGGCGATGACCGCGATGACGCTGACGCGAGATGCCGGCAGGCGGCGCATGAGAGGCCCGGGGAGAGAGTGCTGAGCCATTCTAGGAGCGATGCCGGCGCGGCCGCAAGCGCCTGTGACCGGGCTCACCGTGATGGGCGTGCGCGCGGCCTATTGATCAGCCTTCCGCGGGAAGGCGGCAGACCATGCAGACGACCGACACGACCAGCGCCGCGCGCGCCGTCCGGGAGGAGGCCATTCCCCTCACCGGTGCCGGAAACGACTACGACGCCCTCCTCGACCGCATCGGTGACGCACGCTGCGTGCTCATCGGCGAGGCGTCGCACGGCACGCACGAGTTCTATCGCGAGCGAGCGCGGATCACGCGGCGGCTGATCGAGGAGCGCGGCTTCACGGCCGTAGCCGTCGAGGCGGACTGGCCCGATGCGTACCGCGTCAACCGCTTCGTCCGGGCCCTCACCGACGACTCGGCGGAGGAATCGCTCGACGATTTCCGCCGTTTCCCGCACTGGATGTGGCGCAACCAGGACGTGCTCGAGTTCGTCGCCTGGCTCCGCGAGCGGAACGATGCGCTCGGGCCGGGCCGCGGCCGGGACGTCGCGGGCTTCTACGGCCTCGACCTCTACAGTCTCTTCACATCCATCGAGGCCGTCCTCGGCTACCTCGACCGCGTGGACCCGGAGGCGGCGGCGCGAGCCCGCCAGCGCTACGCCTGCTTCGAGCATTTCCAGCAGGACAGCCAGGCCTACGGCTACGCCGCGGCGATCGGAGCCGCCGAGCCCTGCGAGGAGAAGGCGGTGGCGCAGCTGGTGGAGCTGCAGCGCACCCGGCGTCACGCTCCCGGCGGCGAGGCCGACGACGAGCGCTTCTTCGCCGAGCAGAACGCGCGGCTGGTGCAGAACGCGGAGGAATACTACCGCTCGATGTTCCGGGGACGGGTCTCCTCATGGAACCTGCGCGACCGGCACATGGCGGAGACCTTCGACGCGCTCCGGCAGCACCTCACGAGGCGCCGGGGTGCCGACGCGCGCATCGTCGTGTGGGCGCACAACTCCCATCTGGGCGACGCGCGGGCGACCGAGATGGGATCGCGCGGCGAGCTCAACCTGGGGCAGCTGATCCGGGAGGCGCACGGGCGGGATGCGGCGCTCGTCGGCTTCAGCACCTTCCGCGGCAGCGTCACCGCCGCGAACGACTGGGACGAGCCGGCGGAGCGGAAGCGCGTGCGCCCGGGGCTGGCCGAAAGCTACGAGCGGATCTTCCACGACGCCGACGTCCCGGCGTTCATGCTCGACCTGCGGCGCCGGGGCGCGGCGGTCCGGGAGCTCTCGGAGCCTCGGCTGCAGCGCGCCATCGGCGTGGTCTACAGGCCGGAGACGGAGCGCTGGAGCCATTACTTCGAGTCGGTGCTGCCCCACCAGTTCGATTTCATGTTGCACTTCGACGAGACCGGGGCGCTGGTCCCGCTCGAGCGCACCGCGACCTGGGAAACGGGAGAGCCGGAGGCGACCTACCCGACCGGGCTCTGACCTAGAGCAGCGGCCGCACCGCGAGCTGGCGATGGAGCACGGTGACCGCCTCGGCCCGCTCCGCCGCCGGCAGGGCGAGACGCGGCGGGCGCACCCGCTCGCTCCCCTTCCCCACCTCCGCCTGCGCCAGCTTGATGAGCTGCACGAATTTCGGCACGGTGTCGAATCGGAGGAGCGGGAGGAACCAGTCGTAGAGGCGTCGGGCCTCCTCGGCTCGCCCGGCGCGGGCGAGCTCGAACAGGCGGACCGACTCGACCGGCAGCGCGTTCACCAGCCCCGCGACCCATCCATGGGCCCCCATCGCTACCGCTTCCACGATCATGTCGTCGAGGCCCGCGAACAGCTGCAGGCGATTGCCCAGCGCCGACCGGAGCGCGGTGATCCGCCGGACGTCGCCGCTGGATTCCTTCACCGCGTGCACGTTCCGGTGCCGGTCGGCCAGTCGTGCGACGTCATCGGCCAGAAGGTCGGTGCCGTACGCGATCGGGTTGTTGTAGAGCATGCAGGACAGCGACGTGGCGCCGAGCACCGCGGAGAGGTGCGCCTCCGTCTCGGGCCAGTCGCCGCGGTAGACGTACGGCGGGAGCACCATGAGGCCGGCGCAGCCGACGCGCTCCGAGGCGCGCGCGAGCGACACGCACTCCTCGGTGGAGAGCCCGCTGATGCCCGCGATGAGCGGCACCCGTCCGCTCAGCGCTTCCCGGCAGATCTGCAGGACCCGCACCTTCTCGTCGGCCCGCAGCGTGGCGCCTTCGCCGAGCGAGCCGAGCGCCACGATGCCCCGGCAGCCGGCGTCCGCGAGCCACACGACGTGGGCGGCGAGCGCGGGCGCGTCGATTTCGCCGTCGCTGCCGAACGGCGTGGTGATGGCGGGAAGGACGCCGGCCCAGTCTTGCTGCTGCATCACGAGTCTCCCTCGTCCCGGTTGGCGTGGTCGGCCAGCAGGCCGACTGGAGCTGGAAAGAGCGGCAGGCGCACGGCATCGGCGCCGGTTCGACGCAGGAATTCGAGGGCCGGCTGACAGACGCGGCCCTGGCAGGGCCCCATGCCGGCGCGCGTGTAGAGCTTGATCTGCCGCGCGCTCCACCCTTCACCTATCTCGCCCAGCGACACGTCCTCGCAGCGACAGACGATGGTGGCGGGATCGGGAAGGGCGCGCAAGTCGGGACGGAGCGCGAAGGCCCGATCGAGCCGGGCCGCGAAACGCCTGGCGCGCGACGCGGCCCCGCCCGTGCGGCGGGCACCGGCGGCGGCCGCACCGGCCAGGCGTCCCTGCGCTACGGCCGAGTCCGCGCCGGCGATGCCGGTCGGCTCGCCGGCGCAGAAGACGCTGGGGACGCTGGTGCGCTGCGACCGGTCGACGGCCACGCACCCGGAGGCGATGCTGCACCCGGCGAGCCGCGCCAGACGTACGTCCGGCACCAGCCCATAGCCGACCGCCACGAGATCCGTCCGGTCGGTCCAGATGCGGCGGCCATCGGTGAGCGTGACGCTCAGCGCGCTTCCGACCGGATCGACCCGGACGATCCAGGTGCCGCAGCGATAGCGCGCCCGACGGAATCCGGCCCGGTATCGGGCCGCCTGTGCCAGCCGTACGGGGTCGGACCAGAGCGCGCCCGCGAAGCGGTACACGCGGAGCGCCGGCGCCTGCTCCGCCACGAGCCGGATCGTGGCGCCGGCAGCCGCGAGCGACGACGCCACCGGCAGGAGGAGCGGCCCCGACCCGGCCACGATCACGCGCCTGGCCGCCACGCTCGCGCCGGCCTTGAGCAGCGCCTGCAGGCCGCCGACGCCGAACACATTCGGAAGGGTCCATCCGGGAAACGGGAGGAGGCGCTCCGTGGCGCCGGTCGCGATGACGAGTGAGCGCCAGCGGATGGTGAATGCTCTCCCCTCGCGCTCGGCGATGAGGACGCCGGGCGCGGGGAGATCGATCGCATTGGCGGAGTGAATCCACTCCGCGCCGGATCCTGACAGCCGCTCGATCCACCGGCGGCCGGACGCGGGAAGCTGAGCCGGATCGCGGTGTCGCCAGATCTGTCCTCCGGGCCTCGGCGCCGAATCGAGGAGCAGCGTCCGCGCGCCCTCGGCGCGGGCGGCCACCGCGGCGGCGATTCCGGCAGGACCGGCTCCGACGATCGCGACGTCGGTCTCGAGGACGGACGCGTCACTCACCGGTCCGAACCGTCATCCCCGCGCGCACCGGCTCGAGGCATGCGCGGCGATGCGCGATGCCGTCGATCGCCACTCGGCACTCGAAGCAGATCCCCATGCCGCACACGGGGCCGCGCGGCTCGCCGGTACGGGAACGGCGGAACGCGGTCACCCCCGCATCGAGCATGGCGGCCGCGAGCGAGGTGCCGGGGGCCGCCCGACAGGTGACGCCGTCCACGGTAAACTCGACGAGCTCAGGCATGGACCGCGGCCGCGGGTTCGCCGCTCCGGTCGGGCGTGAACGGAACCGGATCGAGCGAGGGAGCGCGTCCCAGGATCAGGTCGCCCAGCAGGCGCGCGGTCCCGAGCGCGGTCGTAATGCCCAGCCCCTCGTGTCCGGCCGCGATCCAGAGGCCGTCGATCCGGCTCGAGGGTCCGATCAGGGGCAGGTTGTCGGGCGTGGCGGGCCGGAAGCCGATCCAGCTCCGGATGGCGGAGAGACCCGCGAGCGCCGGCATGAAGTCGGCCGCGCGGCGCAGCATCCGGCCGAGCAGCGCGCGATTCGGCGTGCGGTTCCAGCCGACCAGCTCGCGCGACGATCCGATCAGCACCTGTCCCGTCATCCGCGGCTGCACGTTGAAGGCGACGGAGGCGCCGGTCGATGAATGCGCGCTCTTGAGATAGCCGAGCTCGAGCACCTGATGGCGGCAGAAGCCCGGATGACGGTCGGTGATGACGAGATGGCCGCGGCGGGGAACGATCGGAAGTCCGTGCGTCAGGATCGGCGCGGCGGCGCCGGCCGCATTCACGACCAGGGCGGCGTCGATCCGGCCGCGCGCGGTCATGACCGAGCGCCCGTCGAGCGCCGTGACCGGCTCGCCTTCGCGGATTGCGGCACCGAGCCGCCGCGCATCCTCCGCAAGCCAGCGCGCGAGGGCCGGCGGATAGACGACGCCGTCGCCGGGGACGAGAAGGCCGCCGGCGAGCCCCGGACGAAGCCCGGGCTCGAGCCGCGGCAGCTCGGCGCCGTCGACGACGGAGGCCTCGACCTTCGCGTCGCCGTAGGCCGCGGCCTTGAGCCGCGCCGCGACAAGCTGGTCCTCATCCTCGGCCACCCAGAGCGTGCCGCAGCGGTCGCGCTCGACGGCGGCGGGCAGCGCGGGCGCGAGCTCGTCGAGCAGCGCGCGCGACAGCGCGGTGAGGCCGAACTGTGGGGGCGAGTCATCCATCACGACGATGTGACCCATCCCCGCGGCCGTGGCCCCGCCGCCGACGAACTCCGCCTCGACCAGTGTGACGCCGAGCCCCGCCATCGCCAGCTCGCGCGCGCAGGCAGCGCCGACGATCCCGCCGCCGACAACGATCGCGTCGGGTCGAGACATCAGCCCGCGGTGAACCCGCTCCGGAACGGATCGGCCGGATCGAAGCGCAGCACGGCTTCGCCCGTGATCCAGGCGTGTCCCTGAATGTGGGGAACGAGATCGTCGCCGGCGTCCTCGAGCCACCCGGTGAAGACGCTTCCGGTGATGCTCTCCTGGCGCCAGCGCCGGCCGGCCGGCAGCTGCCCGGCCGCATGCAGCGCGGCCATCCGGGCGGAGGTGCCGGTGCCGCAGGGAGACCGGTCCCACGCGCCGCCCGGGCAGAGCACGAAGTTCCGGCTGTCGGCGTCGGCGCGGGTGGGAGGGCCGGACAGCTCGACGTGATCGATCTCCGCGCCGGCCTCGCCCGTGATCCCCTGGGCGCGGAGCGCGGCGAGGATGGCGCGCGTCACCCGCGTCAGCTCGAACTGGTTGGCCAGGTCGAGCGGCAGCCCCTCCATCTCGCTGATGAAGAACCAGTTGCCGCCGTAGGCGACATCGCCGGTCACGGTGCCGACACCGGGCACGTCCACCGGCACGCCGCGCGCGTGGCAGCGGGCGGCCACGTTCCGGACCGTCACGGTGCCGTCGGCATCCAGCTCCGCGGATACCGTTCCGACGGGCGTGTCGATCGCGACGGCGCCGGGCTCGAGCCGGCCCAGGTGCTCCAGCGTGCGCACCACGCCGATGAGTCCGTGCCCGCACATGCCGAGGCAGCCGACGTTGTTGAAGAAAATGACGCCGGCGGCCGATCCGGAATGCACCGGCGTCGTGAGGAGGGCGCCGACGAGGGCGTCGTGCCCGCGCGGCTCGCAGACGACCGCGCTCCGGAGATGGTCGAACCGCTGCCGCAGGTCCTCGCGACGCTCGGCCATGGTCGCGCCGGCGGGCTCGGGCCAGCCCTCGACGACGACGCGCGTCGGCTCGCCCTCGGTGTGGGAATCCACCACGCGGATGCAGGCGGGATACGCCGTCACCCCACCACCTGCACCGTGCGGATCTCGGTGTAGAACTCGCGCGCGGCCGAACCCTGCTCCCGGCTGCCGGAGCTCGATGCCTTCATCCCGCCGAACGGCGCGTGGGGATCGACGCCCGTGGTGTCGCCGTTGACGCGGACGAGGCCCGCGTGGATCCGCCGGATATACGCCAGCGCGGAGGGCAGATCCCGCGTGAAGAGGGTGGCACTCAGGCCGTACCGCGAGCGATTGGCGAGCGCCACCGCTTCGTCGAGATCGGCCGCGGTGAAGCTCGCGAGGACGGGGCCGAAGAGCTCGTCCTGCGCGAGCGCGGCGTCGGGGTCGACCCCCCGCACGATCGCCGGGGTGACGAAGAAGCCGCGGGCGAAGCGCGCATCGGACGGGGCATCCCCGCCGGCCAGGCGCTCGCCCCCGGCCGCGGCCAGTGCCGCGCGGACGCGGTCCCGCGCGTCGCTGCTGATCAGCGGACCCACGGCGCTCGCGGCGTCGGTCACCGGTCCGAGCGAGAGCGCATTCACCTGTGCCCCGAGCTTCGCGAGGAACCGGTCCTCGACCGATCGCGCGACCACCACGCGGCTCGTCGCGGTGCACTTCTGCCCCGCGTAGCGCATCGCGCCGGCGGCGGTGAGGCGAGCCGCAAGGTCGAGGTCGGCGTCGGCCAGAACGATCGCGACGTTCTTGCCCCCCATCTCCGTCTGGTATCGCACGTTTCGCTCGGCGCACACCTGTGCCACGCGCGCGCCGACGGTGGTCGAGCCGGTGAAGCTGACCGCGCGGACATCCGGGTGCCGGATGAGCGCGTCACCCACGGTGCCGCCGGCGCCGGCCACCACGTTGAAGGCGCCGGCCGGAAGCCCCGCCGCCTCGGCCGTCTCCGCGAGGAGGATGGCCAGGTGCGACGATTGCTCCGCCGGCTTGAGCACCACCGTGTTCCCGAAGGCGAGCGCCGGCGCCGCCTTCCAGAGCGGGATCGCGAGCGGGAAATTCCACGGCGTGATGAGCGCCACGACGCCGAGCGGGTCGCGGAGCGTGAACTGGAGCACGCCGGCCGCCTGCGCCGGGACGACCTCGCCGATCGCGCGCACCGCCTCGCCGGCGTAGTAGCGGAGGATCACGCTGCAGCGGGCGACTTCTCCCCGCGCCTCGCCGAGCGGCTTGCCCACCTCGCGGGCCATGGCCTGCGCCAGCTCTTCGGCGCGCGAGCCGATCACCTCGCCCCAGCGATGGAGATGTTCCGCCCGGGCCGGGCCCGGCAGGTCGCGCCAGGCGGGCAGCGCCTGCGCGGCCGCGCGCACCGCGGCCGCCGCGTCGTCGGCATTCCCCGCGGGCACGCGCGCGACGATGTCGTCGGCGTCGGAAGGGTTCAGATCGTCGAAGGGGTCGCCCGCGGTCGCGATGAAGGCCCCGCCGACGTAGCTCCGGAGGAGGTTCGCCATGATCAGACCGGCCGGGTGATCGACTCGCTCTGCCGCGAGAAGAAGCGGGCGCCGTCGTCGGTGATGTACATGCAGTCCTCGAGGCGAATGCCGAACTCGCCGTAGATCACGATCGTGGGCTCGTCGCTGAAGCACATCCCCGGGCGGAGCTTCGTCTGGTTGCCGCGGACCAGGTAGGTCCATTCGTGGCCGTCCAGCCCGATGCCGTGTCCGGTCCGGTGCGGGAGGCCCGGCACCTTGTAGCCCGGGCCGAATCCCGCGTCGGCGATGACCTTCCGTGCCGCCGCATCCACCGACTCGCAGGTGGCGCCCGGCCGCGCGGCGGCGAAGGCGGCGTCCTGCGCCTTCCGTTCGAGGTTCCATATCCGGGTCTGCCGCGCGGTGGGCTTCCCCAGGACGCTGGTGCGCGTGATGTCGGCCTGATACGCCTGGAAGCTGCAGCCCGCGTCGATGAGCACGACGTCGCCCTGGCGCAGCCGCTGCGGCTTGATGCTGCCGTGCGGGAAGGCCGAATACTCGCCGAGCCCCACCAGCACCCACGGCTCCTGGCCGCCGAGGTGGGTGAGCGCGGCGCTCATCTGGCCGCTCACGTCGTACTGCGTCATGCCCTCGTGCAGGATCGGGAAGGTGGCACGGAAGGCGGCGATGGTGATGTCCGCCGCCCGCTGCATCAGCGCCAGCTCGGCCGGCGACTTGATCATGCGGCAGCCGGCGGTGACCGGGTCGGCGCTCACGTATTCGAGCGCGGGCGCCTCGCGCCGGAGGTTGTCGAGGATGAAGAACCGCAGGTTCTCCTCGATCCCGACCTTGCCGGTCGCGACACCGCGGTCCTTGAGGATGCCGGCGATCAGGCGGAAGGGGCTCTCGTCCTCCTGCCAGACGCGCACCTCCCCGCCCGCCGGAATCAGCTCGCGCGCACGCGCCTCCTCGAAGGCGGGGCAGACCCAGGCGAGATCTCCCGTCGCGGGCACGACGGCGGCAAAGGTCCGCTCCGACTGTCCCCAGCGCACGCCGGTGAAGTAGTAGAGCGACGAGCCCGGCTCCAGCACGACCGCGGCGATGCCGCTCTCCCGCATGAGGCGTCGCGCCTGCTCCAGCCGCGCGAGGCGCTCGGCCGGTGAGATCGGCGCGACGCCCTCCGTCATCGGCTTGAGCCCGCGGAGGTGGGCGGGCAGATCGCACGGATCGGGATCGCCGGGAGGGCTGGCGGCGAAGAGCCGGCCGGGGGCCAGTGCGCCCGCGCCGACGGCGGCGGCCAGCCAGCCGCCGAACCGGCGGCGGTTCATCTCGGTCATGCTGAGGGACTCGCGGAAAGGAGGTTCATGGAGGATAGTTCATGCAGCCCAGCCGACAAGGCCACGATGCCGACGCCCTCGCTCATTCCCGTCGCGCCGACGCGCGGCGTGCCCATCGCGCTCGACCGCTCGCCCGCGTGGATCGGCAGCGCGCCCGACGCGACGCTGCAGCTCTTCCTGCCCGGCGTGGCCGAGCGGCACGTGGCCCTCACCGAGCGGGAAGACGGGTGGTGGCTCACGCCCGGGCGCGGGGCCGCGTCGCTCAACGGCGTGCCGCTCGCGCACACCGAGCGCCTGGCCGACGGGGACGTGATCGAGGTGGCGCCGGGCTACCGCTATCGCTTCGGGAGCGGCGAGGCGGCGGAAACGCCACCCGCAGCTCCGGCGCCGCCTGCGCCCCGGCGGCGGAAGCGCGCCTCGCGACTCCCGGGGCCGCGCCGGCGCCGGCCCGTGGCGCTCATCATCGTCGCCTCGCTGGCCGTCCTGCTGGTCGCCGGCGCCATCGCCGCGATCGGCTTCGGCCTCTTCCGGGCCGATCGGACGGGTGGCGTGCTGACCGACGAGCAGGGGAGGGAGGTGGACAGCCTCATGGTGGCCGCGTACGACCACGTCGAGCGGGGCAACACGCTGCTCGAGCTCGGGCTCGCGGACGTGGCCGCCGGCGAGTTTGCCCGGGGGGTCAACACGCTCGCCCTGAGCCGCTACCGCGATCATCCGGCGATCAAGCCGCGCATCGAGGCGCTGGAGGCCTCGGTTGCGGCGATCTACCGGAACCGGCGGCTCACCGTTCCGCCGGCCTACGCCTCGGCGCGGGCCACCCTGGCGCCCGACCGGCTCCGGCAGGCGTCGCTCACGCCCGAGCAGTTCGCGGCGGCCTTTGCCGAGGTGTCGGCGGGATTCGAGCAGCGGTTCGGGTCGGGGATCGAGGTGACGGGGCGGGACCACGCGGAGCACCTCTCGCTCTATGGGGCGGGCGGAGCGCTCGACCTCAGGAGCCGGACGATGACACCGGAGGAGGTGGCATTCGTCGTAGCGGAGTGCCGCTCGCGCGGCATCCGGGTGAAGGATTTCTCGCAGGACACGATCCTCCGGCGGCAGATCGCGGCGGCGACGCGGGCGGGGTTGCTCGACCGGGCGGGCACCGGGCTTCACCTCCACATCGACCGCTTCGCCAACCGGCGCGACCGCTGGACCGTCGGGCTACATCTCGAGGAACTTGAGCCGGCTCACTCCCGCGACCGTGAGCTCGTCGCCGTCGCGCAGCGCGTGGTGCTCGCCCCGGTCGAGCGGCGCGTCGTTGAGGCGGGTGCCGTTGAGGCTGGAATCGATGAGAAAGAACCGCCCGTCGCGACGGATGATCGAGCAGTGATAGCGCGAGATCGCCGCGGCTGAATCGCTCAGCACGAGGTCGTTCTTCTCCTCGGCCTTGTCGGAGCTGGCGGCGCCGATCCGGAAGAGCGGCGCCTCGATGGTGTAGACCTTCCCGCGGCCCACCCCGTCCACGATCTTGAGCATCGCCTTCCGCTCGGCGGCGGCGACCTTCTCCTGCGCCGCCTTCTCGGTGTGCTTCTTCCCCAGCTTCTTCGCGACGATGCCGAGCCCCGCACCGAGCGCGAGCACGGCGGCGCCGACGGCGAAGAGGGTGATCTTGAGCTGGCGCGCGCGCTTGAGCGCCGTGATCCGGTCGCTCAGCACGAGGGCGCGCTGGTTGTCGGGCTGGATCGAGAGCACGTCGTTCACCGCGCTCTCGGCGTCGTCGAGGTTGCGCGCCTGGATGGCCCGCTGGGCGACGAGCATGCGATTGTTGATCGCCGCGGCGCTCGAATCGCTGGCCCGGCGCGTGGAGTCCTTCTGCGTGGCCTGATCGAAGTCGGCGACGGCGGCCTGGTACTTCGCATCCACCAGCGCGTCACCCATCCCCTGAAGCTGGAGACGCTTCCAGCAGTCGGTGCGGTCACGCGCGCCTTCGATGGTGGGCGGCGCCGTGATGTCCACCTGCTGGCAGAACTGCACCACCTTGTTCCTCTCCACATCCCGCTGGGCCGCCGCGCCCTGCGCACCGGCCGGCGCCGGCGCGGCGGTCGTATCCTGCGCCGCCGCGGCGCGCGATAGCGCGAGGACCAGCAGCAGCGCGCCACCTCTCATGCAGGGGCTCCGACCGCGGGGGCGTCGGAGGTCGGCGCCGTACCCGGCGTCGCCGCGGCGGCGGACGCCGCTGCCCGGGCCTCCCGCATCCGAGCTGCTTCCTCCCGGACCTCGGCGGGCTCGCCCACCAGAATCGCGACCTCCTCGCCGTCGAGCGTGAGCAGGACGAGATTCCCGGGCTGGACCGTCCCTCCGATGATGAGCCGCGAGAGATCGGAGAGCACCATCCGGTCGATGGTGCGCTCGACCGGCCGCGCGCCGTAGGCGGGATCGTACGCCCGCTCGGCGAGGAGTGCGACGGCCGCGTCGTCCGCCTCGAGCGAGGCCTGGTGCTGCTCGGCGATCTGCGCCGAGATGCCGCGCAGGTGAATCCGCACGATCGTCCGGAGCGTGTCCACCGCGAGCGAGTTGAAGGGGATGACGCCGCTCAGGCGGTTGAAGAGCTCGGGCCGCAGCGTCGCCTGCACCACCTTGAGGATGATCTCGCGCCGCGCCTCGAGGTCGTCCGTCGCCGCCACCGCCTCCTTCACGCCGAGATTCGAGGTCAGCAGGATGATCGTGTTGGTGAAGTCGGTGAACCGGCCCTTCGCGTCGGTGAGCCGGCCCTCGTCGAGCACGCCGAGGAGGATGTCGATCACCTCGGGGTGCGCCTTTTCGATCTCGTCGAAGAGCACGACCGAGTTGGGGTTCCGCCGGACCTGCTCGGTGAGGAAGCCGCCCTGCTCGGATCCCACCAGTCCGGGACGCGAGCCGATCAGCCCCGACACCGAACCCGCGTCCTTGTACTCCGCCATGTCGATGCGGATGAGCGCGGCCTCGTCGTCGAAGAGGGCACCGGCCAGCGCCTTGGCCAGCTCCGTCTTGCCGACGCCGGTGGGGCCGACGAAGAGGAACGACGCCGGCTTCCGCTTCTTCCGGAGATCGGCCCGCATCCGGCGCGCGGCTTCCGCCAGCGTATCCACCGCCTCGCCCTGCCCGATCACGCGCTCGGCCAGCCGCTCCTCCAGCTTGAGGAGGCGGTCGCGCTCGGTCTCCATCATGCGGGCGACGGGCACGCGGGCGCGACGCGCGACCACGTCGGCGATGTCCGACGGCCCGACTTCCTGCGGCACCATGAGCCCGTCGGCCTTGAGCTTCTCGAGCCGCGCAACGAGCTGTGCCTCCTCCCGTGTGAGTCCCTCGATCTCCACATGCCGGAGCCCCGCTACCCGCGCCACGTCGCCCGCGGCCTCGGCGGCGGCGAGCTCGGCGGTCTTCGCCGCGAGGGCCGCGCGGGTTTGCTGCAGCCCCTCCGAGACGTCCTTCTCCGCCGTCCACCGCGCCATGAGCCGGTCGAGCTCCGCCTGCTTCGCGCCGATCTCCTTCGCCGTGGCGGCTAGATCGTCGGCCTTCCGGCCCGCGGCCTCGAGCGCCTGGCGCCGGCCCTCGAGGCGGATGAGCTCGCGCTCGAGCGAGTCGATCGCGTCGGGCTTCGACTCGTGCTGCATCCGAAGCCGCGCGGCGGCCTCGTCGAGCACGTCGAAGGCCTTGTCGGGGAAGAAGCGGTCGCGCAGGTGGCGCCGCGCGAGCTTCACCGTCGCCTGCAGGGCGTCCTCGACGATGCGGACGCCGTGATGCGTCTCGAAGCGCGGCTTCACCCCGCGGAGCATCATCAGCACCGTCTCGTCGTCCGGCTCGTCCACGATCACCTTCTCGAAGCGCCGCGCGAGGGCGCCGTCCTTCTCGATGTACTCGCGGTACTCGTCGTGCGTGGTGGCGCCGACGCAGCGAAGCTCGCCGCGGGCGAGCGGCGGCTTGAGGATGTTGGCGGCGTCCATGCCGCCGGCGCTTCCGCCCGCGCCGACCAGCGTATGCAGCTCGTCGAGGAAGAGGATGACGTCGTCCGCCGCGCGCACCTCGTCCACCACGGCCTTGATCCGCTCCTCGAACTCGCCCCGATACTTGGCGCCGGCCACGAGGCCGGTAAGATCGAGGGCCAGCACCCGCGCGTTCCGGAGCGACTCGGGGACGTCGCCGGCGGCGATCCGCTGCGCGAGCGCCTCCACGACCGCGGTCTTGCCGGTGCCCGGATCGCCCACGAGGACGGGATTGTTCTTCGACTTCCGGAGTAGCGTCTGCAGGACGCTCCGGAGCTCGGCGTCCCGTCCGATCACGGGCGAGAGCTTGCCTTCGCGCGCGGCCTGCGTGAGGTCGCGACAGAAGCGCTCGAGCTGGCTGCCCTGCCCCTCGGGCGCCGGGGCCGCGGTCTCCTCCGCCGGCTGGTTCACGACCGGGCTCTCCGCCGCCGTCCCCAGCCGCTCCGGCGACCAGCCGGCATCGATCAGCGCCCGTCCCACCGGCAGCCCCGGCGATTCCACCGCCGCGAGCGCGACATCGATCGGCGAGATCGTGCGAGCACCGCGGCGGTCCACCAGCGCGGTGGCGCGGTCGAGGAGATCGCGGAGCGCGCGGCTCGCGATCGGCTGCTGGCCCGGCACCAGCTTCCCTTCGTTATCGGTGTCGGTGACCCCGTCGACGAAGCGCCGGGCCATCGCGGCATCGAGTCCGAGCGATCCCGCGAGCCGTCCGAGCGCTCCGGCCGGCTCGAGCATCACGCTCATCAGGTGCCGCGGCCGGATGTAGGCCGCGCCACTGCGGGAGGCCGCGCGCCGGGACTCCTCGAGCGCCGCGGTGAGGTCCATCGAGAGCCGGTTCAGGTCCATGACGATCGCTCCGTCGCCGGTGGCGTCAGGCGGTTGGCTTGCGGATGGTGATCTTGGGCATCGCCGCCGGCGTCGGGTGAGCCTCCGCCGGACGGGGCGCCGGGGACGGCGACGGTGGTGTCGGCGCCTCCGCCACGAGCCCGAGCTTCCGCTGGAAAAGCACGGCGCCGCGCACCCGATGCGCCGGCTGCACCTGCACGCTCAGCCCCGCGATGGTGGCGACATCGGGCGGGGTCTCGAAGTTGACGCCGAAGTTGCGCTGGCCGGGGATCTCGCAGGGCACCGCGCGCGAGATCGGCCGGCCGGGTCCGGCCTCGCTGTTCACCCGGAGGTCGACGTTCAGCTCGTCGCCGACCTGCCAGCCGGAGGTGCCCTGCGGATCGCCCAGCAGGACGAGCCGGTACTCGTGGCGGCCCGCCAGCGCGAGCTGGCTGAAGACGAAGGTGAGCAGGTCGCCCTCGCGCTGCGGGTGACCGGGCGTCGCCACCGCCACGTAGAACTGCTCCCCCTGGCGATCGAGGAGGAAACGGACGGCGTCCACCGAGCGGTTGACGCGATAGTCCACGTACTTGCCCTCGAGCGCCTCGACCAGTCGGCGAATCCGCTGGAGCGTGTCGCCGGCGCGGCTGAGCGCGAGCCGAAGGTCGTCGCGGGCGCCGGCGTCGCGCCGGGCCGCGAGCACGCCGCGCTCCTCCTCGAGCAGATCGCCGTATCCCGCGTCCGCGCCGGTGAGGGTCTGGAAGTAGGCCTGGGTCGCGCTGCTCAGGTCGAGCGCCAGCGCCACGCGGCGGCCGAGGCGGTCGATCTGGTCGAAGAACCGGGCGGGCGCGATCGCCGGATCGGCCGTCTCGGCCGCGCACGCGTCCAGCGCGAGCACGGCTCGCTCGGTGAAGGCGAGCACATCGAGGTCGCCCCGGCTGTCGACGCCGCGCCGTCCGACCTGCTCGGCATAGCGTGCGACGGCACGGTGCAGCTCGGCGAATTGCCCGGTGAGGTAGTTGAGGTCCGACTGGAGCCGCGACCAGCCGGCGAACAGCTCGCTGTGCGCCATCATGGTGGCGCACGCCGGGATGAACTGGCTGTCCCGCTCGAACCCGAGCGATTCGCTCGCGCGGCGGAGGCGCCCGACGACGAGCGCATGCTCGAGCTGGTCGGCCGGCACGCCGAACCGCACTTCGTACTTCGGGCGGCGAAAGGCGGCCATCACCGGGTTGGCGGGATCGGCGCCGACGGACGCAGGATCCTCTTCCCGCTCACCGGTGCGGAGCAGATACACGTAGACCTCACGCGCGCCGGCGAGCTCCGCCTTGGGCGTCTCGCCGCGCACGGCCGTGCCGGACGCGACGTCCACCGGCTCGCCGCCGGCGGTGATGCCCCGCGCCTGCAGCACCGTCACGGTGACGAGCCGGCCGTCATCGCTCACCTCGAGCCGCGGATCGTAGGCCGCGAGCCCGCGTTCGGCCGCCTCGAGCCGGACGCCGCCGCCGAGCAGCCCCGTCGCCGGGACCGCGTGCCGCAGGAGCCAGCCGAACGCTCCCTCGATGTAGCGGTCCTGTGCGCTGAAGTGGTCGGGGGTGAGCAGCATGCCCGAGATCCAGTTGACCGACCGCATTCCGCTTTCGTCGCTCGTCACGCAGCTCTCCTGACGGGAATCGCACCCAGATACGCATTGACGCCCAGCAGCGCGGGGCTCGCGGCGGCGTCGAGCCGCGTGCCGGCCGCCGCGTCGCCCACCTGCCACCGTTCGGTCACGGCCGACAGCTGGGCGGGAAGGATGTAGGGAAAGAGCGCCTCGCGCTCGCGCGCGGCCGCCGGCGTCCCGTGCCGACGCCACTCGGGAAGCGAGAGCGGGCCGTAGGTGATCTCCAGGTGCGCGTCGCCGACGATCCCGCCGCCGAGCATCGCGTCGTAACCGAGCCGCCCGTTCCGCGTGCCCAGGCGCATCACGGCCGGCGCCGCGACCGGCACCATTCGACGGCGGACGCGCACCTGCGCCACCGGCAGATCGAACATCGCGCGCATGGCGACCCGGACCGCCGCCGCGGTGCCGCCCAGCGCGTGCAGCCGCGGAATGAGGCGGGCCAGCGGGTGCCACCGCTCCGCCGGCCAGGGCTCCGCCGACACCGAGAAGAGATCCTCGAGCCAGCGACGGGCCGTAAGCGGCTCATCGGGGTGCAGCGCGAGATAGGCCCCGCCCTGCCGCAGGAAGAAGCCGAGCTTGAGGGCCGGGTTGTCGAAGATGGCGAAGAGCCGGTCGACGCGGAACTCGGTGTCGCTCTCGTCCCGGAGGGGGAACGGCATCAGGTCGAGGCCGCCGCTGCCGCCGACCCGAAGCGCGATCCGCGACACCGGTGTCAGTGCGGTGCCCGGCGGCGGATCCTGGGCGACGACCGCGCCGGCGGATTCGCCCGGACCGGCGGCCTCCAGCACGATGCGGCCGAAATCCACGCCGAGGCGCAGCAGCGTGAGCAGGGCCGAGTCGACGCGGTGCCGCGCGGTCCGGCGCACACCGGCCAGATCGGGCATGATGACGGGCGTGTCAGCCATCGGCGGTGACGCTCACGCTCAGGTTGAACCCCAGGACGGCGCGCTCCCGGAGGTGCCGCTCGAGCTGGGCGCCGAGTCGCGGCAGCTCCGCTTCCGGATCCGCGAAATCCGCCGGCCGGACCGACACCGCGACGTGCTGACCCTGCCGCGCGCGACCGCCCTCGACCGACGTCACCGGCGTCACCGCCACGGCCGCAACCCGCGGCTCGAAGGCGCGCACGGCGATCTCGGCATCGGCCGCCGTCACCACGCGCTCGCGGGTGCGCACCAGCTCGGCGAAGCGCAGCCGCGCGGGCGGATACTCGGGTGGCGCGGCGCCCGCGCGGCTCGGCACCAGATTCGAAACCTTGGCGGTCACGTTCCCGAGCGGCGAGCCGAGCTGGCGGACCCCGCCCGGATCGATCCCGTTGGCGCTCTCGCCGTCGCAGTAGAGGAGCCGGACCATGGCGTAGGTGTCGAGGCGGCCGGCGGGATCCTGCGCCGGGCGGAGATCGAGCCGCCGCTCGCGGTAGCGCCAGCGGCCCGCGCCGAGCGGGGCATCGAGTGCGCTGTCGGCGGCATACGCGGAGCCCCGCTCGCCGGTGACGCTGAGGACGCCCATCAGGAACCGTCCCTTGCGACCCTCGGGTTCGAGGGTCACCACCGTTCCCATACGGTCGAACGGCACCTGCTCGGCCACGACCTCCATGTTCGACGCCGTGACGGCGTTCAGCGCGATCCGCTGCACCGAGCTCGCCACCGCCGGCGTCCCCGGTGCGAGCGGAACGTGCAGCCATGCGAGCGGCTGGGCGAGTCCCCGGGCCTGGTCGGGGGGCAGCAGAGCCGGGATGGCGGGAGCGAGGACGCGCGGCAGGGTGCCGCGCCAGCGCCGGTCCTCCGGCACGGGCGGAAAGATGAACACCTGCTCGCCGTAGGGGCCGGCCGCGAGATTCACCACCCGCGCCATCGGATCGTCGGTGTCAGACGCCGACATGTCATCGAGCCACTGCAGCCGCCGGACCCCGCCCCGGCCGCGCCGGGCGCGCAGTGTGCCTGCTTCCGTCACGGCGCCGGCGGCGTCGAGCAGGTGCCACGGGCTCAGCTCGAGCGAGCGCGCCACCGGGCCACCCAGCGGCAGCGTGTCGAGCATCATGCCGAGGCCGCCGAGGTGTGGCGCGTCGGCATCGAGCGCGATCCAGAGGGCGGGTGGCGCGGCACCCAGGGCAAGCGCGGCCGTGGAGGGCATGGTGAAGGCGCCGCCCTTGACCGGGCGCGCCCCCGAAATGGTCGTGAGGCGCCCGCTCTCGTAGATGGCGGCGAAGCGGAGCTCGGTCGGAGCGAGCTCGATGGAATCGTCGGGGACGAAGGCGAAGCGCTCGCCGGAGCGAGCGGTCCCGATGAACTCCGTGTCGAGCGCGAGCCGCTCGCGGCGGGTGATGCCGGTGAGCGCAACCACCGTCTGCGCGGGCTGCGCGAGCCGGGCCGGCATGCCGAGGCCGGCGAGCAGATCGTCGAGCACGCCGAGGGGGAAGGCGTATTCCGCCTCCTGGTAGAGCCGGCCGATCTGCGTGGCAAAGGCGTGAAAGAGGGTCGCGAGGACGGGATCGGCCTGGGCCTGCGTGCCGTAGCGCTGCTGCAGGGCCACGTCGAACTCCCGCCGGAGCTCGGCGGCGATCTCGCCCGCATCGCGCGCGGCGGAGCCCAGGACCGACGGCGTGCTGGCCATGTCAGGCGTCGGGGGGCGGGTCCTGGTCGCTCTCGAAGCGGGCGGTGGGCTCCGGCACCGCCCGTTTCCCCCACGAGCTGCCCAGCTGGCCGGGGAGGTGCTTGGGCACGGGAATCACGGGAATCTTGGGCGGCACGACCGGCGGGTTGAGCTGCACCGAGGCGCCCGACACCACCGCCATGACGTCACCCTCGACGATGCTGGTCGCCGCGGTGAGACGACCCTGTCCCGGCATCAGCTCCAGCACCGAGCCGCAGCCCTCGTACGACGCGCCCGCCTCGGATTCATGCGTCATCATCCCGCTCGACGAATGGTTCATCTGCCCGCCGACCTTCACCGTCTCGTCGCCCCCGATGTCGCGCATCACTCCGCCGCCGATCGCCTCGTGGAGGGAGGCGGCACGCAGCTGGATCTGGCCCCGGGCCTCGAGGAGGAGGTCGCCTTCGGAGTGGAGGGTCACGCGGGTCTTCCCGTCCTTGTCGGAGAGCTGCAGCATGCACTTCCCCTCCGGCGTGTACAGCTCGATCCAGCCGTCGTCATGGAACGCCAGGACGTTGCCGCTCTTGGTGACGATCTGCTTGGGCTCGATTCCGGGGCACTGGTCCTTGCCGTTCCAGAGACTGCCGAGGCAGACCGGGTGTTCGGGATCCCCCTGGTCGAAGAATACCAGCACCTCGTCGCCGGGCTCCGGAACGAAGATGATCCCGCGCTGGTTGCCCGCGAACGGGGTGACCAGCCTGGCGTAGAGGAAGTGATTTTCGTCGTCCACGTCCATGTGCGCCATCCGGACCTTGACTGCGCCCTCCGCCAGGATGCCGGGCTCGGTCGGCAGCACTTCCGCGAGGAACGGACCGGGTGCAGGTCGCAGCGGCGGCCGCGCGGCGTTGCTGAAATTCTTCCACGGGCTGCCGGTGAACCGATTGCGGTATTCACTCGCGTCCCACACGTGCACCAGCTCGACCAGGCCGAACACGCCGGTCGATCCCGGCAGGGGGAAGCCCGGCGCATCGTTGAGCTGCACCGTGGATCCGAGACGGAGGCGGAAGTCCCGCGACTCGCCCTCGACGACGACGGACGCGCCCAGGGTCCGCTCACTCTCCCGCTGCAGCGCGTCCCTGAACACGTCGCGGAACGGCGCCCGCGAGGTGGACATGAGCAGATTCGGCTCCGTCTGGTCGGCATAGGTCGGCGCGGCCTGCCGCACCGCCTCGGTCAGCTTGAGGGCGCCGGTCACCACCGGCTCCTTCCGCTGCATGCGGAAGCGGAAATCGGCCTTGACGCGCTGTTCGTACACGCCGCCCCGCCAGGTGTGATTGGCGAGCTCGCTCCGCGCCCGCAACGCAAGGAGTTCGCGGCCCCACGTCAGTGGCTGGCGCGCGGCATCGTCGAATTCCGACCGCAGCTGCACCACGCCGTCCCGCTCGACGACGAAATAGCCAGCGTCGTCCGCCAGGCGGCGGATGAACTCGAGCCGCGATTCGCCGAACATGCGGTACCCGAGAGACGGGACCTGGAAGCGCTTCGGCCCGATGACCGACAGATGGAGCAGCGAGGCGGCCTCGTCCCAGGTCGTCGAGCGGACCGTCGCCGACTGATGGCGCTCCATCGCCAGCAGCAGCGGGCTGGCGGCGCGGACCTCGAAGCGGGAGCCGCCGCCCGCGAGCTGGTGGTCCTGGGTCCCGCCCGTCATGAGCCCCTCGAAGAGCACCGCCTTCGCGCCGCCCAGGATGCTGTCATCGGCGATCTCGACGGCGAGCTGACCGTGGAAGTCCTGCAGGTTTTCCGGGTGATTGGTGTCGAGGTCGAAGCGCAGGAGGCAGCGGTGCGGCTCGCCGAGCTTCGAAGTGATCTCGAGGTGCTCGATCTCGCGATTCTGCAGGGTCAGCCGGCCGCCGCCCAGGCTCGCCGTGATCAGAACGCCCATGCGGGGAATCTCCTCGGCGGGCCGGTGGAACTCAGGGAGTGATGGAGGCGGAGACGGGCTGGCCCTCGTCGCCCACGGCGAGGACGACGTCGAAGCGGCGCTCTCCGAAGGCCGGGCCGCGGACGCTCCGCACCTGGCGCACCCGGGCCCAGTCGACGCCGAGCCGGGTGAGCGCGTCGTTCATGGCATCCGCCAGCCCGGCCTGATCCTCGACGTCGGCGTTGATCGCGAGGAATCGCTCGTGCAGTCCGAACCACCGCGCGTGGGGCCAGCTGCCGGCGGTGGTGGCCACCATGGCCTGGATGAGCCGCAGCACCGCCGTCGCACCCTCGGATCGCTCGAGCTGCCCGTCGGGCGTGACCCGGAGCGGCAAGCCGATGGTGCGGACGGGCGGCATCGCCTACTTGGTGAACTTGTGCTTCGTGACGTTCGCCTCGTCGAGGACCACGGCCAGCTCGAGGTAGAGCAGGTTCGCGAAGCTGAGCGTGCCGGTCGCCGCGGCGTCGGCGGTGCCGATGGTGCCGCCGGTCCCGGGCACGTTGGAGATCTTGGGGTTGGTGTACTGGAAGACCGAGATCCACCCCATGAACTCGATGTTGCTCAGCACCTTGTCGCTGTCGTCGAGGTAGTAGGTGATCGACACCTTGTGGAGCGGGTCCTTGCTCTCGGTGGCCATCTTCCAGAGCTCGACCTGGTTGTTCTGGCTGATGTTGTCGATCTGCGCGGCGTCCACCCACGCGTACGCCCGGCCCACGAGCGACTCGCCGACCCTTCGCCCCACGTTGTTGGCCTGCCGGTTGAGCGTGTATTTCGCTTCGACCGGGAAGAACTTGACCCCGTCGATCTCCAGCATCACCCGCTTGTACGTGGCGCCTGCCATGGAGCCCTCCCTCGTCCGGTGATGTACGGCGCGTCGCGGCGGACGCGCCTAGAGCCCGAAGAGCCTGCCCACCCGCTGCATGAGTGACGGGTCGGCCGCCGGATCCGGCGCGGCCGGTTCCGGGGGCGGCGGCGGGACCTCGACCGATGCCGCGTCGCGCTCGGCGAAGGTGCGGTCGCGCTCGCCCGGATCCGCCGGGCGCGCGCGGGCGCTGAAATTGAGGCGCGACATGCGGGTCCGGTCGCCCCGGGCGAGGTGGCCCCCGCCCGACAGGTCGCGCGTCACCCGCACGTCGCGCTGCTCATGCTCGGTGTGCCGGAGGTCGGGTGTCTCCTCCGGCTCCTGGTCGGTCACTTCGCTTCCTTGGCGCTGTTGAACTTCGGGGTATCGATCTTCAGGTTGAACGTCTCCGCCGGTCCCACCGGCAGCACCTCGAGGCCGATGTCGAGCACCCCCTGAGCGAACTTGTCCTCGTCCATGTCGATGTCGAGGGTGTAGTTGTAGATGGTGCCCTTCTTCTTCTCGTCCTCGAGGAAGTCCTCGATCGGGTTCCGCACCTGCTCCTTCACGAGATCGCGCGTGAGGCGCTGCTCCGCCACGCGGCGCAGGTAGACGGCGATCCGGCGCTCGAGGTAGCGGAGCACGCGGTACGAGGTGAAGAACTTGAGCACGCCCTTCGGGTCCTCCGCCTGCGAGCGGCTGCCCACGAAGCAGAGATCGTTGTCCTCGTTCCGGATGATGGTGACGATCTGCCGCTCCATCGACAGATGCTCCATCTGCGAGATGCGCGGCTCGATGCGCGACTTCTCGACCCCGCGGATCTTGCCGAAGATCATCCCCACCGGCCCCTGCGCGATGCCGCCGCCGGTCGAGCGGTCGGTGCGCGCGAGCGAGCCGGCGAAGAGCATCGACGCCGGCGCGAAGAGGTCGGCGTCGTCGGCGTCGCCGTCGGCCTTCTCGAACCAGTGCTTGTCGCGGAGCTTCACGTAGCCCGCCACGACGACGTCGGCCGCGGCCTTGTCCTCGGGACGCTTGAGGAACTCGTACGCGCCGCCGTCGGTGCGGAACTGGTCGCTCAGGGAGCGGAAGCTCTGCTCGTCCTTGAGGTCGCCGATCAGCAGCATGCCCCACTGGTTGGCGATGTCCTCGAGCCGCTTGCGCACGTTGTCGGGGACGTAGCCCGGCACGACGAGGTTGCAGATGAACTGCCGGAAGTTGAAGCTGTCGTTCCGGCTCTGGATGAACTCGTCGAGGGCGACGATCGTGGAGCTGTCGGCGTCCTTCGTGATCGCCTTGGTGTCGGCGTTGAAGATGAAGAACTCGACCGGCGGCCGCTGCACGCCGTCGCGCACGTCGGCGTTCTCGAAGAAGAGATGGAGCTGGCGGTAGCTCCGCTCCAGCGGCCGGATCTTCTCGTAGAGCTGGGCCAGCACCTCGTCGCGGGTCTTTTCGGCCTTCGCGATCGCGTCGTCGAGCTTCTTGAGCGCCTGGGCGTAGGTGTCATCCTCGGAGAGCAGCGCCGAGAAGTTGGCCACCCGGTCGAGGAACTGCGACGCCGACTCGGCGGTGAAGATGTCCTTGAGCGCGGTCTTGGTCGGCGCCGGGTGGATGACGTTGAAGATCTCCTCGATCGCCTTGGCCGCCGTCCGGGTCCCGATGATGTCCTGCGCGCTCTTGACCAT
>JAICUF010000143.1 GCA_025935995.1 Gemmatimonadales bacterium | reverse complement strand
GCCGGCATCTTGTAGTAGCTCTGGAAATTCATCTTGTTGTTCGCGAGCGTGAAGATCGCGTCCGCGCCCCACTCCATCTTGTCGGTCGCGCGGCAGCGCGGCTGGCCGCCGCCGCCCCACTCGTCCGAGAAGAGGATCTTGGTCCCGTCGTTGTTGAACGTGGCCGAGTGCCAGTAGGAGAAGTTCGAGTCGGCCGCGGCGTCGATGCGCTTCGGATTGGCCGGGTCGTGGATGTCGAGCAGCAGCCCGTAGCCGCCGCAGGCGCCGCCCGCGAGCCCGATCGCCGGGTACACGGTGATGTCGTGGCACTGCGTCGGGCCGCGCTTCGGATTGTTGGCGCCGGCCGCCCCCACCCGGGCTGCCACGATCGCCGGCAGCGCCTGGCGCAGCGCCGCGCTGTCGGCCGCCGTCGGCGCGCCGGTGCCGTTGCGGGCCTTCACGATGCTGTCGAGCATCGGGTTGATGAACTGCGGCGGCGCGACCACTTCCTGCCCCTGGATGGTCACGACGTAGGCGCCCTTCGCGCGCGCCTCGGCCACCGCCTTCGCCTGCGCGGCGATGTCGGACGGGGCGTTGCCGTGCGTCGGCGGCGCCGTCAGGCCCTCGAAGATGCGGGGCGAGCTCACGATCGCCGCCTGCTCCGGGTGCGCCACGGGGACCTTGATCACCTCGATCCGGAAGAGCGCCGAATTGGGATCGCTCTCCGGCATCGCGTTCGAGCAGCCCGGCAGCTCGCTCGGCGAGCGGACCGGCGCGGAGCCCGAGATGTAGACGTAGACGTTGTCCTTGTCGTTCGGATCCTCCACGACCGTGTGCGTGTGGGACCCGCGGCAGGTCTGGACGTTGCCGATGTACTTCGGGCTCGTGATGTCGGTGATGTCGAAGATGCGGAGGCCGCGGAGCCGGTCATGGCTCACCGTGTCCTGCACCCCCTGCGCACCGCAATCGAGCCGGCCCGAGAACCCCTCGCCCGACACGAACAGGAGGTTCTTGTAGACCGACACGTCGCTCTGCGACGCCGGGCAGTAGAACGACGTCTTGAGCACGGGCTGGGCCGGGTTCGACACGTCCCAGATCTGATAGCCGTTGTAGTTGCCCTGGATGACGTCGGTGTTGGTGAACGCCAGGTCCGAGTTGGTGCTGCCCGCGAACTTCCCGCTCGGCGGCGTGGTGGAGGTGAGCTTCATGTTCCAGAGCGCCGTGCCGGCGTCGAACATCCCCGCCTTGAGCCCGACGCGGGGGTCGTGCGGACCGCCGGTCGTCATCGGCGCGGTGGTCGACATGCTGGCCGTCGTGCCCGTGTTCTTGGCGCAGGACGCCAGGGCGGCGATGCCCACCACCGCGGCGAAGCCGAGCCGCGCGGTAGCCCGCCGGGAATGCATGCGTGTGCGGAGAGATGCCATAGAAGGATCCAGTGAGGGAGCGGGGTGGGTCGGGAACGGGAAACGGGACGTCATTGCATCGCCGCCAGCATGGTGTTCATGCGGTCGATCTCGGTCGTCTGGTCGGCGTTCACGTCGGAGATGTACTTGAACACCACGTCGTCCTGCGCCGCGCCCGGCGAGCCGATGAGCTGGTTCACCATCGTGATGGCGCCCGTGTGGTGCTGGATCATGAAGGTGAGGAAGAGCCGGTCGAAATCCTTGCCGCGGGCCGCGTCGAGCTGCGCCAGCTGCTCCTGCGTCAGCATCCCGGGCATCATCGCGGAGTGGTCCATCCCCGGCATCGACATCATGTGGTCGGCGCTCGTATCGGGCACCGGCAGGCCGCGGTCGCGCAGCCAGTTCTGCATGAAGTGGATCTCGTCGTTCTGGCTCACGATGATCCGCGCCGCCAGCGTCTGGATCGTGGGGCTCGCGCCGTGCGTGGGAGCCCAGCGCGCGATCTTGATCGCCTGCGCGTGATGGCCGATCATCCCGGTCATGAAGTTGACGTCGGCCTGGGTGATCGGACGGCCGTCGCTGCCCGTCATGTTGGGCGTCCCGGGCGCCGATCGGGTCGGTGCGGCGGACTGGGCCGGCGCCGGCATCGTGGACGCGGGAGCGCGGCTGCAGCCCGCCAGCGCGATTGCCACCGCGAATACTGCGGTCCTGGTCATACGGTGTGTGCTCCTGAGTAGCCTGACGGAGATATCCAGCCTCTGATTCTACGGCAACAGGCTGAGGATGGAAAGCTCCGGGGGTCCCATTCAGTTCAGGTCGGACGTAGAAGGCCCCGGATTGGTTGCATCCGCGGGTCACTCGACCAGCACCCTCCCGCGGATCGAGTTGGCGATGAAGCACTCCGCGTGAGCCGCGTGGTGGAGCCGCGCGAGCCCTTCCGGACCCGGATCCCCCCCACTGAAAGCGATGCGGGGCCGCAGGTGCACCTCCAGAATCGCGACCCGTCCGTCCGGGCCGGGGCCCAGCAGCGCCCAGGCCTCGTCCCGATACGAGTCTACCACCCGCCCCTCCTTCGCCGCGAGCGCGAGGAACCAGAGCATGTGGCAGCTCGAGACCGACGCCACGAACGCCTCCTCGGGGTCTACCGCCTCGGCCACCGACATGGGAAGCGGCACCGAGCGGGGCGACGCCGACGCCGGGACCTCCACCCCGCCATCGAAGATCCAGCGGTGGCCGCGGCTGTAGCGGAGGTCGGTGAACGAGGCGCCGCCCCGCTCCCAGGCAATCGTCGCCGTGTATCGAACCGCCATCGCGCCTCCTCCAGGAACTGGTCCTCAGGGAGGTAACTTATCCGCCGGGCTCGGGGGCTGTCAGGCCGGTTTCCGCGTGTTGTCGAATTCCGGCTTCCCCATTCGACCTTGGGATGAGGCGCGGACAGCGGCCCCGTCATCCACCAGGCACCGGGAGGCAACCCCATGCGGTTCATGATCATCGTGAAGGCGAGCCAGGACTCCGAGGCGGGCGCCCTGCCCAGCACCGAGCTGCTGGCCGCGATGGGCAAGTACAACGAAGAGCTGGTCAAGGCCGGCATCATGCTCGCCGGTGAGGGACTCCAGCCCAGCTCGAAGGGCGCGAGGGTCCGCTTCTCCGGCTCGAAGCGCACCGTCATCGATGGCCCGTTCGCCGAGACCAAGGAGCTGATCGCCGGATTCTGGCTCTGGCAGGTGCGCTCGAAGGAGGAGGCGATCGAGTGGGTCAAGCGGGCACCCAACCCGATGCCCGGCACCGAGTCGGAGATCGAGATCCGGCAGGTGTTCGAGGCGGAGGACTTCGGCGAGCAGCTCACCCCCGAGCTCCGCGAGCGGAATGAGCAGCTCCGCTCGACACTCGAGGCGCGGCAGCAGAAGGGGTGAGCGACTCCGACACGCATCGGGCGATCGATGCGGTCTGGCGGATGGAATCGGCCAGGCTGATCGCCGGCCTCGCGCGGCTCGTGCGCGATGTCGGCCTGGCCGAGGACCTCGCGCAGGACGCGCTGCTGGCGGCGCTCGAGCGCTGGCCCGAGACGGGGATTCCGGACAACCCCGGCGCCTGGCTCATGGCCACCGCCCGGCACCGGGCGCTCGACGGCTGGCGACGCCGGAGGATGCTCGACCGGAAGCACGCCGAGCTCGTGCCCGAGCTCGAGGCCCTGCAGGACGCGGCGCCCGACCTCGACACCGCCCTCGACGATCCCGTGGGCGACGACCTGCTTCGCCTCATCTTCACCACCTGCCACCCCGTTCTCCCGCCCGAGTCCCGCGTGGCACTCACCCTCCGGCTCCTGGGCGGGCTCACCACCGACGAGATCGCACGCGCCTTCCTGGTGCCGACGGCCACCGTGGCCCAGCGAATCGTCCGCGCCAAGCGCACCCTGGCCGAGGCGCGTGTGCCCTTCGAGGTGCCGCGCGGCGCCGCGCTCGGCGCCCGGCTCGCGTCGGTCCTCGAGGTCATCTACCTCGTCTTCAACGAGGGCTACTCCGCCACCGCCGGCGACGACTGGACCCGGCCCGCGCTCTGCGAGGACGCGCTCCGCATGGGGCGCATCGTCGCCGCGCTGGCGCCCGATGAATCCGAGGTGCACGGCCTCGTCGCCCTGATGGAGATCCAGGCCTCGCGGCTCCGTGCCCGCACCAGCGGCACGGGCGAGCCCGTTCTCCTCCTCGACCAGGACCGCGCCCGGTGGGACTGGATCCTCGTCGGCCGCGGCCTCGCGGCGCTCGAGCGCGCCGAGTCGCTCGGTGTCGCACTTGGGCCGTATGCGCTGCAGGCGGCGATCGCCGCCTGCCACGCGCGGGCCCGCTCGGCCGACGACACCGACTGGGCCCGCATCGCGGCGCTCTACGACGCGCTGGCACAGGTGCAGCCGTCCCCCGTCGTGGAGCTGAATCGTGCGGTGGCGCTCTCCATGGCGTTCGGGCCGGCGGCGGGGCTCGAGGTGGTGGAACGGCTCGCGGCGGAGCCGGCGCTTCGCGACTACCATCTCCTGCCCAGCGTGCAGGCCGACCTCCTGCTCCGCCTGGGACGCACGGACGAGGCTCGCCAGCAGTTCCTCCGCGCCGCTGCGCTCACGCGGAACGCGCGCGAGCGCGCCCTGCTCCTGTCGCGGGCCGCGGCCGCGGACTGAAGCGGATCGATCCTATTCGCCGAGGCGGTCCGACAGCCGCCAGCCCGCGTACATCCCGGCTCCCGTTCCCACCATGCTCACCATGAAGGCGGTCATCGTCCCCACGGGGGCGCCGGCCCACCAGCCGATGCCGCCGCCGATCGTCGCGCCGACGAACCCGAGCAGCTTCCGCATCGCCTAGTGCCCGCGCTGATAGGTGCCGATGAGCTCCGCCTGCGCGAGAATGTGGCCCCGCATGAGCGCGTCCAGTCCCGACGCGGTGGGATGGCCCCGCTCGCCCAGCACGGCGTCGAGTGCGTAGAGCTTGTGGAAGTAGCGATGACGGCCGACCGGCGGGCACGGGCCGCTCCACTCGGTGTGCCTGGAGCTCGCGGTGCCGGCGCGGGTGCCGGCGGGCAAATGGGCCGGGTCCGCCCCCGCGGCCAGACGCGTGGTGCCGGCGGGGATGTCGTAGAGCACCCAGTGCACCCACGTCGTTTTCGGAGCCTTGGGGTCGGGTGCGTCGGGGTCGTCCACGATCAGCGCGAAGCTCTTCGTTCCCTCGGGCGCGCCGCTCCATTCGAGCGGCGGCGACTGGTTGGCGCCGTCGCAGGTATAGAGCGCGGGGATGGCGGCGCCGGCGCTGAACGCCGGAGAGTGGAGGACCAGGGCCACGGGCGCCTCCGGGGCGAGCGGCAGTGCCGCGATGAACAGGGGAATGAGCAGCGGAGTGATGCGTCGCATCGCGAGCTCCATCGGGTGACGCGCGAAAGCTACTCGGGCGTTCGCCGCGTCGCCTCCTTCATGGCCCGGCCGAACTCGCCGAGGGAACGGCGGATCTCGGACTCCGCCCCGCCGGCACGCTCCACCAGCGACACCACCGCCGACCCGCTGATCACCCCTGCGGCACCCGCCGCGACCGACGCGCGCACCTGCGCCGGCGTCGAGATCCCGAATCCCACGAGCGGGGG
>JAICUF010000189.1 GCA_025935995.1 Gemmatimonadales bacterium | reverse complement strand
GGGGCTCAGGCATCTCCCGCCCGCCGCGCAGTTCCGGCGGCCGGATCCCACATCCATTCAGGGACCGGGCCCGTCAGATGCACCCCGCCGACCCAGCGATCCACGGTGCGCGAGACCGGCCGGTCCCTCCTCCGCAGCATCGCCTCGCCGGCCTCGGTTCGCCTGATGTCGCATCGGGCCAGATCGTCGAGCTGCCCGATCCACCGGGCGTCGATCGCCACGAGTGGTGGCGAACCCCGCGCGAGCTCGCGGATCGCGTCATAGCACATCGTATCGCCCATCCAGGGCGCCGCTTCCGCGTCCATGACGCGGGCGAATACCGTGCGGGCGGTGGCGCCGTCTCCGACGGCCTCGAGGATCAGCCGCTCCGTGAGCCCGAGGCCGTCCGTGGTCCACGGCAGGTCCTCAAGGTGGCGCCGGATCGCGGCCGGCATGAAGGAAAGCTCCGGCATCTCGCGCCGACCGAGTGCCGCGAGGTGCAGGGGGTCGCTCGAGGTCCATGCCGCCCAGAGCTCGCGAGCGAGCGTCAGCGCGTCCGGGCCGATTGGCGTACGCCGGGCGAAGAGCTCGAGCAGCTGCGTCGCATCGAGGTTTCCGAGCCCGATGAAGCGGGCGACCTCCGGATGCGAATTCGCGGTCACGATCGAGAGTCGGTGGGGCAGGGCGGGCGCGTCGGCGTACCAGGCGAGGAGTCGGGCGAGGATGGCCTGGTCGAAGAGGTCGTGCTCGAACCAGAGGACGACCTCCTCCGCCGTGACGGACCGGCAAAGGCCGGCATCCGCGGCCTCGAGATCGGCGCGCACGGCGCGGTGGTCGATGCCGTAGGTCGTTCCGATGTACGCAGCGCGCACGGCATACCACTCGGCCGCGGGCAGTGCAGGCGTCGGGCCCTGGCACAGCGGGTCCTGCCAGACCAGAATCTCGCCCGGCGCGCCGCCGGCCCGGAGGTCCGCGACGATGTCGGTGCCGCAGCGGATGTGAAGCATCGCGGGCGTCCGCGCTACTGCTCCAGTCCCTTGCTGATCCGGAAGACGTGCCCGTCGGGGTGCCGTACGTGCATCTCCCGGACGTTCCATGGCTCGTCGGTCGGTGGCCATGTCACCTCGATGCCCTGTTCGAGGCAGTGGCGGTAGATCGTGTCCACGTCGTCCACCCAGATGGACATCCAGACTCCCTTGTCCAGGGAGTCCTCGTTGCCCGCGCCCGCGGTTGTGGGCGACGAGCTCCGGCCGCGCCCGCCCTGGCCGCCCTGGCAGAGGAAGATTTCGCATTCGCCTGAGCAGACGCCGCCGAATGCCGGCGGGCTGCCCCAGTCCCAGCCCTTCTTCCATCCGAGCTTCTCGAACCACGCGAAGCTGGCCTGGATGTCCGAGACGTTGAGGATCGGGGTGAGCGCCTTCGCGATCATGCGATCCCGTTCCGGATTGCCGACAGCATCTTCTCGCTGAACACGTCCACTTCATCGAGGGTGGTGTACACGTTCGGCGTCACGCGGAGCCCGCTGAATTCCGCGTGGATGATCGGCGTGCTCACGATCTTGTGCCGGTCGAGCAGCCAGGCGCCCAGCTTGCCCATGTCCATGCCGTCGATGGAGACGAGGCCGATGGCGCCGGAGTACTGGGAATCCAGCGGCGTCAGCAGCTTCACCCGGCCGCCGCCCTCGGCCAGGAGCCGCTTGGCCCATCGGTCGCGCAGGAACCGGAGCCGCGCGATCTTCCGCTCGGCGCCGATCCCGCGGTGGAAGGCGATGGCGGCGGAGATGGCGTTGTGATTGGCGGCCGGGTGGGTGCCGATCTCCTCGAATTTCCGGATGTTGTCGTCCATCGAGGCGGGCGCCGCCATGAGCGGCCAGAGCGCCTTCTGCTTGGCCTTTCTCACATAGAGGAAGCCGGTGCCGATCGGGGCCAGCATCCACTTGTGGAGACTCGTGCCGTAGAAGTCGACGCCCAGCTCGTCGCGGGTGAAGGGGAAGTGGCCGAAGGCGTGCGCGCCGTCCACCAGCACGTCGATGTTCTTCGCGCGGGCGGCGGCGATGATCTCCTTCACCGGCATGATCTGCCCGCTCAGGTTGGTGATGTGCGGCAGCTCGACGGCGCGGGTGCGCGGAGTGAAGGCGGAGATGAACTGGTCGGCGAGGTATTTCTGCGACGGCGGCGGAAGCCTGAAGGTCACGACCTTGATGACGATTCCCTCGCGCCGGGCGCGCTGGTCCCAGGTGGTGAGCATGCGGCCGTAGTTCTGGTTGCTCACCACCACCTCGTCGCCGCGCTTGAGATCGAGGCCGAACTGCACGATCTCGTTGGCCTCCGACGAGTTCCGGACGATGGCCATCTCCTCGGGGTCGCAGCCGAACTCGTGGGCCAGGTCGCGTCGCACGCTCTCGACGCGGGGCTCGAGCACCCGCCACATGTGGTCCACCGGCAGCTCGTTGGAGAAGCGGAGATCCCGGATCATCTGCTCGAGCACGTGGGTCGGTGTCGGGCTGCAGCCGCCGTTGTTGAGGTTGATCATCGTGCGGTCGCAGTCGAACGCGCGCTGGATCTCGCTCCAGTACGTCTCGTCGTCGGCGACCGCTGCGGGCGGCCGCGCGCCGGCGATCCGGGTCGCCTCGCCCAGGTGGCGGATGGCGCGCCCGGTGAAGGCGGGGACGGCGGCGGCGCCGGCGAGCGACGTCAGGAAGGAGCGGCGGGTGGTCAGCATGCGGGGCTCCGGATGTGGGGACGGGATGCGTGAATCTG
>JAICUF010000046.1 GCA_025935995.1 Gemmatimonadales bacterium | reverse complement strand
GGTGCGGGCGGCGCGTGATCTGGATCGCGCCGGCCGGATCCTCGCCATCCCCTCCGTGAAGTACCATCTGCCCGCCGCGACCGAGCCCTTCCGCGATGCGGAGTACCGCGTCACGACCCGGGCGCTTGAGGACGTGTGGGGCCCGGGTCCGCTCCTGCTCGAGAAAGATTTCTCTCCCACCCTCGCTGGCGATGCCCGCTCCGACGAGCGGGCCACGGTTCTGCGCTGGCTCGCCGAGGTCCCCGGTCGGATCCGCGCCGCTGCGCGCGGCCCGGTGCGGCTCGGCATCAAGCTCATGAACGCGCGCTTCGACGACGCGTTCCAGCGGGAGATGGCGGCCGTCGCCGCGGCCGGCGCCGACTCGCTCACCGTCTTCAACCGCCTCTGGGACGGGGAGGCCGGCGTGGCCTACGGCGGGTGGGACCTGAGCGAACGCAATCTCAGGGTGTTGGAGGGGCTTCGCACGGCGCCGCCACGTTCCGGCACCGGCAATATCGTCAGCGGCCGCATGATCGTGGCGTACGCCCTCCGCGGCTGCTCCACGGTGCAGCTGCACACGTTCTTCCAGCTGCCGCTGTCGGCGTACGGGGCCGCGACGGGACCGCGGATGGCGCGGGCCCTGCATGCGCTCGTCTTCGATCCCGCGCACGGCCTCGTCGCCGCGCTCCTCGATCTCGAAGACGAGGGCCGCGTCGTCCGGCGGGACGGCATCCTCCGCCTCCGCGATCTCTGGGCTCCGGCATGAGCTTCCGGATCGACCGGATCGAGCTCTTCGACCTCACGCTGCCGCTGGTCGAGCCGTTCGTCATCTCGGGCGGCACGATGCACGAGCGTCGCTCGGTGATCGCGGTGCTGCACGACGGCGAGGGGGCGGTGGGCTACGGCGAGTCGCCGCCCTTCGAGCTGCCGTTCTATTCGGAGGAAACGCTCGCGGGGGCGCGCCATCTGCTTTCGCGCGTGCTGGCGCCGCGGCTCCTCGGCCAGCGCTTCGAATCGCCCGAGGCGGTGGATGCGGCGCTCCGGATCGGCGTCCGCGGGAATCCGTTCGCCCGCGCGGCGCTCGAGACCGCCGCGTGGGACCTCGAGGCCGACCGGCGCGGCACCGGGCTCGCCGATCTCCTGGCCGAGCGACTGGGGCGCACGAGCGCCGACACGATTCCCTGCGGCGTCGCACTCGGCATTCCTCCGGACCGGCGGGTCGAGACGCTGGCGGGATGGGTCGGCGAGGCGGTCGAGCGCGGCTACCGGCGCGTGAAGATCAAAGTGATGCGCGGCTGGGATGCGGCACCGGTGGCCGCTGCGCGCCAGGCGCTGGGTGCGAGCGGATTGCCCCTCACCGTCGACGCCAACGGCGGCTACGACTGGCCGACCGACGAGCCCGCGCTCCGCGCGCTCGATGACGCCGGCCTCCTCTACATCGAGCAGCCGCTCGCGCCGGACGAGCTGATCGGCCACGTCGAGCTGTCGCGCCGGTGCCGCACGCCGATCTGCCTCGACGAGGCGCTGCGCGACGCGGGCGCGGCGAGGCAGGTCGCGACACTGAACGGTCCCCGCGTCTGGAATCTCAAGGTCCACCGCGTCGGCGGCCTCACCGAGACGCTGCGGGTCTGGCGCGTCGCCGCGGGGTTCGGTGCCACGCTCTGGGCCGGCACGATGCCGGAATCCGGGATCGGCAGCCAGGCGGCGCTCGCCGCGGCATCACTTCCGCTCTTCGAGTTTCCGTCCGATCTGGAGCCCAGCGCCCGGTGGTTCGGCGAGGATCGGGACGTGGTCGAGCTGACGATGACCGGGGGCGGCAGAATGGCGGTGCCGCGCACGTCGATCCGGCACCTGGTCGATCCCGGCCGCTTTGCCGCCGCCGCCCGTCCCCTCGATATTGCGTCGTGAGCATCTCGACGATCCGCTTCCGGAGGTATCGCACGATGTGGCACCGCACCGCTCGCCGTCTTCCCGTCCTTGCCCTGCTGCTGACCGCGGCCTGCGGCGGCGGTCCCCCTCCGCCGGGGCGCGTGTACGTCGTCGAGCGGCCGCCGCGGCCGCGGATCGAGGTCCGCGGCGCGATTCCCGGTCCGGAATGGATCTGGGTGCCGGGGCACTATCGCTGGCAGGCGGGCGGCTATCTCTGGGACGACGGTCACTGGGACCGCGTGCCCCGCGGGAAGAAGCGCTGGGAGCGCGGCCACTGGCGGCATGACCGCCGGGGCTGGTACTGGCAGGACGGCCACTGGCGCTGAGGCGGGTGACGCGGGCTACAGCGCGAGCGAACGCCTCGAGGCATACTGTGGGCGTTCGCCGCTTCCAGGAGATCCGATGGCGAGTCGCGCTGAGACACTCAAGTACGTAGGGCGGTTCCTGCTCGTCTTCTCGCTCGCCGTGCTCCTGCTGGGGCGGCACTACGCGAACATCGGCCTGGTCGCCGTCGCCACCGGGTTCGCGATCGTGGGGTTCCTGTGCATTTCGGGGTCGATCCGCCATTCGATGTCGGAAGCGATGGCCCGGCTGCCGCGGCCGAGCGGCCGATTCCGGAGCCGGCGAATCCACCGGGAGAGCTGACCACGATTTGAGCGGCGCAGGCGAGGCGGTATAATTGGCCTCATGCCGGCCGTCCCCCCCGCATCATCGCCGTTTCCGCGAAGCCCCGCCACCATCCTCGTCGTCGAGGACGAGGACGCGCTGCGCGCGCTGATCGTGCGCATGCTGGCGGCGGAGGGCTACGCCACCCTCGAGGCGGGCGACGGACGACGGGCGCTCGCCGTGCTGGAGCAGTTCGAGGGCGATGTGGACCTCGTCGTCCTCGACATGGTGATGCCGCTGATGGATGGCGGGCGGCTCGCCGCGGAGCTGCTCCGGCGGAATCCGTCCCGCCGGCTCCTCGCGATGTCGGCCTACGCGCCGGCGGAGCTCGCCGATCTGGGACTCGAGAGCCCCGACGCGCCCTTCCTCCGAAAACCCTTCACGCCGGCGCAGCTCTACCGCCAGGTCCGCGAAGCGCTGGCGCCGATCCCGGAGCCGTCATGACCGATCCGGTTCCCGCCCAGCGCGCGGCCGACGCCTGGCAGCAGCACCGGCCCGCCCTCGAAGCGCTCTCCGCCCGCCTGGCCGAGCGCGATCCGGTGCTGGCGCGGAGCCTCGAAGGGGCGATGCAGATCCGCGACGCCATCCTCATCGAGCTCCTCGGCCACCATGTGGCGGCGCAGTCGGACCCGAGCGGCACGCTGCGTGACGTGGGCGAGGGCATCGCCCGGGAGGCGCGCGCGATCTCGGGACACGGCGAGCACGCGAGCCAGGCAGGCGGCCAGTAGCGGCCGGCCGCGTGTTCGATCGCCAGGCCGTCCCCATCCAGCGCAGGCTCGCCGGTGCCTTCTTCCTCGCGCTGGCGATCTCCGTCCTCGTCGTCGTGCTCTCCTACCGCACCACCAGCCGGTTCATCCGCTCCAGCCGAGCCGCGGCCGCCACCAGCCGGACCACGCTGGAGCTCGAGCGCGTCATGTCGCTCATCCAGGACGCGGAGACGGGCCAGCGCGGCTATCTGCTCACCGGCGACGACAGCTACCTCGAGCCCTATCGGGCCGCGCTCGCTGGCCTCGATGCGGAGCGGCGCCGGCTCGCGGCTGCGGCGGGGCCCGCCGACTCCACCACCGTCGCCGTCATCAGCCGGCTGAGCGACGTCAAGCTCGAGGAGCTGGACCGCTCGATCCGCGTCTTCCGCGACAAGGGTGCCGCCGCCGCGCGCTCCATGGTGGTCAACGGCCGCGGCAAGCTCGCGATGGACTCGATCCGCGCCGCCGGACGCGCGCTCGAGCAGGATCTGGAGCGCCGGTACAAGGCCAACGCCGACCGGAGCGAGGAGCAGGCGCGCGGTGCCCAGGGCACGATCGCGCTCCTGAGCGCGCTCACCATCATCCTCCTCGCCACCGCATTCATGGCGCTCCTCCGGCAGGTGCGGGTGCAGGCGCAGGCGGCGACGTCGCTCCGGGAGGAGCGGGGCCAGCTCGAGGCGCGGATCGTCGAGCGGACGGCGGCGCTCAACGAGCAGGTGGCGCGCACGCAGGGCGCGCTCGCGCAAGCGGAGCGCGCCGCGTCCGAGGCGCGCGTCTCCGAGCAGCAGGCAGCGACGGCGCTCGAGCAGTCGCGCCTCTCGATGGCGGCGCTGGCGGGCAGCGAGGCCCGCTTCCGCGAGCTGGCGGACGCCATGCCGCAGGTGGTCTGGACCGCGCGGCCCGACGGCTATCTCGACTACTTCAATCGCCGGTGGTACGAGCTCACGGCCGCCCCGCCCGGCCGCGGCGGTGACGCGAGCTGGATTCCGTACGTGCATCCCGACGACGTGTCCCGCTGCCTCGAGCGGTGGTACCGGTCCGTCCGCACCGGGGATCCCTTCGAAATGGAGCACCGCTTCCGCGACGTCGCGAACGGCCGCTGGCGCTGGCACCTCGTGCGCGCGCTCGCGGCCCGCGATGCCGCCGGTGCGATCGTGCGCTGGTACGGCACGGCGACCGACATCGACGACCAGAAGCGTGCCGGCGAAATCCTGCGCCGCGCGCAGGAGTCCCGCCGGATCGCCATCGATGCCGGCGGCCTCGGCACCTGGAACTGGACCGGTACGGACGGTGAGCTCGGCTGCGACGGGCGCTGCCGCGACATCTTCAATCTGCCGGCCGACGGCGCGGTGACCTGGGAGGGCTTCCTCGGCGCGGTGCACCCCGACGATCGCGGGCGCGTCGCCGGGGCGATGAACGCGGCCCTCGCGGGCGGCCCCGACGCCGGGGATTACGAAGCGGAGTACCGGGTGCTCGCGGCCGACGGTGCGGTGCGCTGGGTGGCGGCGAAGGGCCGCACCTATCAGGAGTCGGGAGAGAACCGCCGGCGCCTGCACGGCGTCGCCATGGACGTGAGCGACCGCAAGCGCGTCGAGGAGCGGCTGCGCCAGGTGGAGCGCATGGGCTCGGTGGGCCGCCTCGCGGGCGGCGTCGCCCACGAGGTCAACAACATGATGACGGCGGTGCTCGGCTTCGGCACCTTCGCGCTGCAGGACCTGGCGCGGGGCGGCGCGCCGCTGGCCGAGGTCGAGGAGATGGTGAAGGCGGGACGGCGGGCGGCCGCGATCACGCAGCAGCTCCTCGCCTTCAGCCGCCGCCAGGTGCTGCAGCCCAGCGTGCTGTCGGTGGAGGACGTGGTGGCGGACCTGGGCGCCATGCTCGGAAAGCTCGCCGGCTCCAATCGCGATCTCGTGATCCGCCCGTCCGATACGGCGGGTCAGGTGCGGGCCGACCGCGGCCAGCTCGAGCAGGTGGTCGTGAACCTCGTCCTCAACGCGCGCGACGCGACCGACGCCGGCGGGCGCATCCTCGTCGAAACGGGCGCCGCCACCCTCGACGAGTCCTACCGCGCGCGGCACGGCGAGGTGTCCATCGTGCCGCGCCGCTACGCCATGATCGCCGTGAGCGACACCGGCTCCGGCATGAGCGCCGAGACGCGGGCCCGCGTCTTCGAGCCGTTCTTCACCACCAAGCCGGTGGGGCAGGGCACCGGGCTCGGCCTCTCCACCGTCTACGGGATCGTGAAGCAGAGCGACGGCTACGTGTGGGTGTACAGCGAGCCGGGGATGGGCACCACGATCAAGGTCTACCTGCCGATGGTGGACGCGCCCGCCCCCGCGCCGGAGGCGCCCGAGCAGCCGCACCGTGCACCGGACCGCGGCGACGCGACCGTGCTGATCGTGGAGGACGAGGACACGGTCCGGGGCCTCGCCGTCCGCGCGCTGGACGAGCTGGGATACGACGCGCTCCAGGCGGCCGACGGCCGCGCCGCGCTCGACCTCCTCACCGCCCGCGGCGGCCGCGTCGACCTCGTCGTGACCGATCTCGTCATGCCGGGCATGAACGGCCGCCAGCTCGGCGACGAGCTCGCACGGCGCCATCCCGGCATTCCGGTCCTCTACATGTCGGGATACACCGACGACGACGCCATGCTGCGGGGCCTCGTCGCGCCCGGCGCGCCGTTCGTGGCGAAGCCGTTTTCCCCCGAGGGATTCGCCCGCCGCGTGCAGGAGGCGCTCGGCCGCTAGCGCCGAACGCGGTTGCTGGCGTGGCGGTCCGGATATAGACTCCCGCGTCCATGCTTGCCACGCTGCGCCGGTTCCGCCTCGTTGCGCTGCTCGCGCTCGCCGTCTCTCCCGGCGTCGGCGGCGGCGCCGTCCAGTATCTGCATCAGTGTCCGGTCACCGATCCGCCGGCCGCGCATCACGCCGCCGGAATGCCGGGGCATGCGCCGGCGCCCCACGCCCCCGCTGACGGCCACCAGTCCTGTCACTGCATCGGCGCCTGCTGCCCCGCGGCGATCGTGGCGCCGCCCCTCCCGGGCGGCACGGTCGCCGTCCGCGTCCTGCAGCGCTCCGTCCCGGCCTTTGCCGCCCCCGCCGGCTCGCCCGGCGGCGCCCGCTTCGCCTTCCTTCCCCCGTCCACCGCTCCGCCCCGCCCGGTCTGATTCGACACGCACACTGAGCGCGCGCCGGCGGGCACCACGAGGGTGCACGTCCGCGCGCGCCCTGACCGGGACACGTCATCATGATGGGAAAACTGCCGGGCGCCTTGGCGCTGGTCGCGGCCGCCGCATCCGTCGCGGTGCCGGGCGCGCGCGCGCAGGCCTCGACGCAGCTCACCGGGCACATCGTCTCCGCTGCCGATCACCGCCCCGTGGCCGGAGCGTCGGTGCTCGTCCACGGCACCACCCAGAGCGCTCGCAGCGACTCGGCGGGCCGCTTCTCGCTCGGCGCGGTCGAGTCGGGACGCTACACCCTCGAAGCATACGCGGCGGGGTTCACGACGCTGCACCAGGCGGTGATCGCCTCGGGCGCGGTCACCGACGTGGAGCTGGTGCTCGCGCCGCACGTGATCGAGCTGGAGCAGGTGACGATCGTCGGCACCGCGAAGGACGAACAGGAGGCCCGTGAGCGGCTCGCCCAGGTGCCGGGCGGCACGGCGCTCGTGACCGCCGCCCGCATCCGGGAGAGCCGCCAGGCCAACCTCAAGGATGTGCTCGGCTTCGTCCCCGGCGTCTACGTGCAGCCGCGCTTCGGCGCGGCCGACGAGAGCCAGCTGTCGATCCGCGGCTCGGGCCTGCGGAACAACTTCCATGCACGCGGCGTCAACATCCTCATCAACGGGATGCCCTACCGGAACGCCGACGGCTTCACCGACTTCGAATCGCTCGACCTCACCACGACCGAAGCGATCGCGGTCTACAAGGGCGGCAACGCGCTCCGCTTCGGCGGGTCCACCATGGGTGGCGCGATCGATCTCCAGACCTCCACCGGCTACACCGCGCCCTCGCTCGCGGCGACGGCCGAAGCCGGGAGCTTCGGCTTTTCCAAGGGACAGATCGCCTCGGGCGGGCACACCGGCGGACTCGACTGGTACGGCAGCTTCAGCCGCACCCGCCTCACCGGCTACCGCGACTGGTCCGATCAGGGCCGCGATCGGGTGAATGCCCACCTCGGCTACCTGCTCTCGCCGTCCACCGACATCCGGGCATTCTATCTCTACGCGCACGTGCGCGAGCACCTGCCGGGGTCGCTCACCGCGGACGGCCTGGAGGAGGATCCGCGCTCGGCCGATCCGGCGAACGTCGCGGACCGCTGGGGCCGCACCTACGACCTCCACCACGTCGGGCTCCAGCTCCGCACCCAGCTCGCGCCGGCGCAGCGGCTCGAGGTGAATCCGTACGCGCAGTACCGCGACATCGATCACCCGATCTTCCAGGTGATCAATCAGCAGAGCTGGGATCTGGGCGCGGAGGTGCGCTACGAAAACAGCGATTCGGTCGGGCGCCGTGCCAGCCGGCTCACCGTCGGGCTCCAGCCCGCCGTGGAGCGCATGCACAATCGCCAGTTCGAGAACGCGGGCGGCGAGCACGGCGCCCTCACCAAGGACCAGCAGGACCGGGTCCACGGACTCGCGGGATACGCCGAGGAGCTGCTCGAGCTCGTGCCGAGATTCTCGCTCGTCGCGGGGGTGCGGCTCGATCATTCGATCCGGAAGTCCGCCGACTCCTTCCTCGCCGACGGCGATCAGTCCGACCGCCGCGTCTTCGACGCGGTGCTCCCCAAGGTCGGCTTCCTGTACGAGCTGCCCGATTCGGCGGCCCAGCTCTTCGCCAACGCCAGCCGGTCATCGGAGCCGCCGCTTCTCCTCGAGCTCAACAGCCTCGCGGTGCCGGGCTTCATCGACCTCGACGCGCAGACCGCGTGGCAGTTCGAGGTGGGGGCACGGGGGCGCCGCGGCGGCGTCTCCTGGGATGCGAGCGTCTACGACATCGAGCTCCGGAACGAGATCCTCAACATCAACGTCCAGCCCTTTCCAGATGCGCCGTTCACCGTGCCGACCTACCGGAACTCCCCGCGCACGCGGCACTCCGGAGTGGAGCTCGGGCTGGAGGTCCGGACGGCGGCGCACCTCCTGGCCCCGGCCGATGCGATCACCGCGCGGGTTGCCTACACTTATGGACGGAACCGGTTCGTCCGGGACTCGAGCTACGCCGGCAACATGATTCCGGGCGCTCCGACTCATCACCTGAACGTGGAGCTCCGCTATGCGCATCCGGCCGGATTCAGTCTGACGCCGAGCGCCGAGTGGGCCCCGGGACACTACTTCGTGAACAGCGCGAATACGGCGTCCAACCGCGGCTGGTTCATCCTCGGGCTGCGGGCCGAGTGGGCCCTGCCGTCCGCGGGTCTCTCGATCTTCGCGGCGGGGCAGAACCTGACGGGCGAGAACCGCTCGCCGTCGGTGCAGGTGGACAACGCGAACGGCCGGTACTTCGAGCCGATGGACGGCCGCTCGTTCTATCTGGGAGCGAGGTGGACGCGATGATGGTCCGACGATTGGTCTGCGTCGGTGCCCTGGCCGCCGCGGTCGCGGGCTGCCGACGGGAGAATCCGGTGGAGCAGGCGGGCGCGCTCCCCGCGGCCGGCCGCAGTGCGTCCGACGCCGCCCTCGCGTCGGAGCCGGGCAGCGGCGATCTCCTCGCCACCTGGGTCGCGGGTGAGGGCAGCAGCTGGCATGTGTACTTCGCGCGTTCCGCCGACCGCGGCGCGAGCTGGTCGGCACCGGTCCAGGTGACCGGCGAGGCGGGCGAGGTGACGCCCACGGGCGAGGCCTCTCCCCGGCTGGTGGCGGCGGGGCGCGGGCGGATCGCCGTCGTCTGGCCCCGGCCCATCGCCGTGGCGGGACGGCAGTGGCCCGCCAGCGCGATCCGGATCGCGCGCTCCTCGGACGGCGGACGGACCTGGTCCGCGCCGCTCACGCTCAACGACGACACCGCGAGCGCGGCCGCGGGCCACAACTTCCACGGCGCCACCTGGGTCGGCGACTCGGGGATCCTGGTGGCCTGGCTCGATGAGCGGCACGGCGACAGCGCCATTGCCGCAGAGGCGAAGCTCACCGCCGGCGAGCCGACGTCGGAGCCCGATGCGGTAGTCTACGCCGCCCGCTCGACGGATTTCGGGAAGAGCTGGGAACCGAATCGCCCCCTCTGGGGCGCGGCCTGCCCCTGCTGCCGAGTGACCCTCGCGAGGATGAACGACGGGGCCGCGCTCGCGGCGTGGCGTCAGCACTACCCCGGCAACATCCGCGATGTCGTCGTCGCCCCCGTGGCCGACCGGCGCGCCGCGCCCGTGCGCGTGCATCGCGACGACTGGGCCTTTCCCGGCTGCCCGCACGCCGGCCCCGCCGTCGCGATCGGCCGGGACGGGACCGAACACGTGGTGTGGTACACCGGGAAGCCCGGCGGGGCCGGGATCTACTACGCGCGGGTCGACTCCAGCGGCCGCGCCGGCGAAGCCCTGACGCTCGTCACCGGTGATCACATCGCGCCCTCGCACGCCGCCGCCGTCGCGCTCGGTGACGGCGGCGCGCTCGCCGCCTTCGATGCCGCGAGCGATGGCTCGCGAATGATCGGCGTTGCGCGGATCGGTCCCGACGGGCGCATCGTGTGGGAGTCCAGCGTGGACGGCTCCTCCGGCGGCCGCTACCCGCAGCTCGCGCGGGCCGCCGACGGGACCGCGCTCCTTGCCTGGACGGGCGACTCCGCCGGCGCCACGGTCGTCCGGCTCGCGCGGGTTCCCGCGACTCGACTCAACTGAGGTGCCGATGCTTCAGGAGCCGCTTCTCGAGTGGTCCGAGCCGTTCCTTCACTACGTGGAGTTTCTCGCCATTCTGCTCCCCGTGGGCGCCGTCGGCTTCCGCTATTCAGCCCTGCGGGCGCCACCGCCGGCGGGTGCGGAGCGCGTGTACGAAGACGCCGGCCGGCGAGCGGCGTGGATCGGCCTCGCCGGCATGGCGGCGGCGGCGTTCATGCTGGCGCGCGGGCTTCCGGCGCTCGCCGAGCGGCGGCACACGACGGTGACTGCACTGGTGACGGGAAATCTCCAGCCGGCCCTTCAGGTGATCCTGTTTATCGTGGCAGTCGCCGGATTCCTGCTCGCCGCCGCCGGCCGGCGCGCCGGCTGGACGCTCGCCGCCGTCGGAGCCATTCTCGCGCAGGTGCGCGGCGTGCTCGGCGGGCAGCTGCTGCGGCTGGTGAATCCGCTCCACGTCCTCTTCGCCGCGCTGTGGATCGGGACACTGTTCGTCCTCGTGGTGGCCGGGCTCGGCTCCGTGCTTCGCGACGAGCCAAGTGCCGAGCGGCGCGGTGCGCTCGCGGCGCGCATGGTGAACGGCTTCTCGCCGCTCGCCCTCGTCTCGGCCGGATTCGTGGGACTGTTCGGGGTGATCACGGCCTGGCGCCACCTCCACCGGCTCGATGCGCTCTGGACGACGCCGTACGGCCTGACGCTCGTGGCCAAGCTGGCGGCCGTGGCCGTCGTGATCGTGCTGGGTGCGTGGAACTGGCGACGCCAGCGCCCCACGCTCGGTTCCGAGGAATCGGCCCGCTCGATTCGCCGCACGGCGACCGGGGAGCTGGCGGCGGCCGGTGTCGTCCTGATCATCACCGGCGTGCTGGTGAGTCTGCCGTCGCCGCGGCGCCCCGGGGCGCCGGCGGCCGGCGGGCCGCGGGCCGGCGCGCCGCCTCCCGTCGCGAGCCCGCGCTGAACGACTTCCCGGCCGGGCTGGCGGCGCTCGCGGCACGGCTGCCCGCCGCGGTCCGGTTCGGGAGCTCGAGCTGGAACTATCCCGGCTGGCAGGGGCTCGTCTATCATGAGCGCTACCCCGCGAGCGGCGCCACGGCGCGCATGCTCGGCGAGTACGCCCGCTGGCCGCTCTTCCGGACCGTGGGCATCGACTCGACCTTCTACCGCCCGCCCGCGCCCGAGACGCTCGAGGAATACGCCGCCCAGCTGCCCGACGGCTTTCCCTGCGTGAGCAAGGTGTGGGACCGGATCACCATTCACACCTTCGGACGGAACCATCCCGGCGCCGCCGGACACCGCAACGAGGATTTCCTGAACGCGGATCTCTTCTGCGACGCGGTCTACGACGTCTACCGCGACCACTTCGCCGCTCACGCCGGCCCGTTCATCTTCGAGTTCCAGGCGATCCCGCGCTCGGCCGGCGTCGGCGCGGACGCCTTCGCCGCGATGCTCGACGCCTTCTTCGACCGGCTGCCTCGCGGCGCGCGCTACGCCGTCGAGATCCGGAACCCCGAGTTCCTGGCGCCGCCGTACTTCGCCGTGCTCCGGGGCCACGACGTGGCTCACGTCTTCAATTCCTGGACGCACATGCCGTCGATCGGGCGCCAGCTCGACCTGGCGGACAGCCTCACCGCCTCGTTCACGGTCTGCCGCGCGCTGCTCCGGCCCGGGCGACCGGATGCCGACGCGCGGGCCTCCCTCGAGCCCTTCGACGAGGTGCGCGCGCCTGAGCCCGACGTCCGGCGCGAGATCGTGCGGCTCGTCAAGGCGACGCTCGCGCGTGACGCCGACTCCTACATCGTGATCAACAACCGCCTCGAAGGGTGCGCCCCCCTCACCGTCGAGGCGCTGGCCCGCGAGCTCCTCGACACGGCCGACTGATGCCGCGCTCACGGACCATCGAGCTCGAGCTGCCGGCGATGATCGGCGCGCTGTGGGCCGTCGCGGTCGTGCTCCTCGGCTCGATCGCGTATGCGTACGTCGCGCGCACCGCCCGTGACGCCGCCTCGGAACGGCTGGCGGCGGTGGCGAAGGAGGTCGGCGGGATGCTCCAGCGGAGCGCCACGGGAAACGCTGCCGAAATCCGGGGTCTCGCCTCGAAGCCGGCCCTGGGGCGCTACCTGGAAGCCGCTCGCCCGCGGGCGGAGCAGCCGATGCCACTCGCCGCCGTGCCCGCGGCCGATGAGGCGCTCGCGATGCTCACGCCGTCGACGGAGGTGGGGCGCCGCGTTCCGGCAACGATCCTTCTCGACGCCTCCGGGCGAAAGGCCCTCGCCACCGGTCCGGCGGCGAGGCAATTCGATACCGTCGCGACCGCGCTCCTCGTCGCCGCCGCCGGCGTCGATTCCGGCACCGTCGGACCGCTCGCCATCGTGGGCGATTCCCTGGTGATGCCGGTGATCGCGGCCGTGCGCAGTCACGGCGAGCGGCTCGGCTATGTGGTCCGCTGGTTCTGGATCGCGAATCCGCCGAGCCGCAGCGCGATGCAGCAGCTCATCGGATCGGAATCGGCGCTTCTCTTCGGCAGTCCGGCCGCGGGCCCCTGGACCGATCTCGTCGCGGACGTCGCCCCCCCGCCGGGCGATGTCCGGCACTGGGCACCCGTCGAGGAGTACCGGCGCGCCGGCAGTGCCCGGCTCGGCAGCGCCCGGCCGGTACCCGGCACCCCGTGGTACACCGTCGTCGAGCTCTCGGCTGACCGGGTGTTCGCGCCCGCGCTCGCGTTTCGCACGCGTGTGATCATCGTCGGACTCCTGGTCCTGGCGCTCGGCCTGATCGGCGTCTGGCTCGTGACCCGCCGCATCACCCGCCGCCTCGCGCGCCTCACCACCGCCGCCGAAACGATCAGCGCCGCGGGAGCCCTCCCGGCGGCGCCGGCGGCCGGCGACGAGCTCGCGCGGCTCGGGGCCGCCTTCGACCGCATGTCCACCCGCGTTCGGGACACTCACGCCGAGCTCGAGAGCAACGTCGCCGAGCTCCGGAGTGCCCGCGAGCAGTTCGCCCACACGCAGCGCATGGAGGCGGTCGGCCGCCTCGCCGGCGGTGTCGCGCACGACTTCAACAATCTCCTCACCGTGATCCTGGGCGAAGTGGAGCTGGCCCTCGCGCAGCCCGCGGCGAGCGCGACCGCGCTGGAGGAAATCCGGCGCGCCGGCGAGCGCGCCGCGATCCTCACGCAGCAGCTCCTCACCTTTTCCCGCCGCCAGGTCATCGCGCCCGAAGTCCTCGACGTCAACGACCTGGTCTGCGAGCTGGAGAAGATGCTCGGCCGCCTGCTGGGCGAGCGGCACCGGCTGGTGACACGCTGCACGGCTGAGCATGCGCGCGTGCGCGCCGACCGCGGCCAGCTGGAGCAGGTGCTGGTCAACCTCGTCGTCAACGCGCGCGACGCGATGCCCGCGGGGGGCACCGTGACGGTCGAGACCGCGCGCACGAACGATGTCGTCTCGATCGCCGTGACCGACACCGGCACCGGCATGACCGACGAGGTGCGCGCGCATCTGTTCGAGCCCTTCTTCACGACCAAGGAGCGCGGCAAGGGCTCGGGGCTGGGGCTCGCCACGAGCTACGGCATCGTGCGCCAGGCGGGCGGCCGCATCGAGGTGGATACCGGGCCCGACGCCGGCACGACGATGCGGGTGATCCTGCCCGCCATCGAAGGTGTCGAGCTGACGCCGGTACCCGCCGAACGGGTCGCGCCGAGCGGACGGGAGACCATTCTGCTCGTGGAGGACGAATCGGGCGTCCGGCGGGTCGCCGCCCGGATCCTGGGCGGGAAGGGCTACGTGGTGCTCACGGCGGAGAGCGGGGAGGCGGCGCTGGAGCTGCTGGGCGACGGCACGCGGAAGGTGGATCTCCTGCTGACCGACGTCGTGCTGCCGGGGATCGGCGGACGCGAGGTGGCCGACCGCGCCCTGGCGATCCGGCCCGGGCTCCGGGTGCTCTTTGTGTCGGGATACACCGATGACGTCGTCCTTCAGCATCGGCTCGTGACCGATGAAGTACATTTCCTCGCCAAGCCCTACAGCCCGGACGCGCTGGTCCACCGGGTGCGCGAGGTGCTCGACAGTCCCGTGGCATGACCCCTGCTGGGCAGGCTGGCCATCCGGCTCGATGCCGTGTCCAGACACCCATTACCGGAACCACCCATGACCCAGACCTTCCGCCGCCTCCTTCTGCCACTGGCCGCCGTCGCCGCGGTCGCCGCCTGCGGCAGCGATCAGACCGGCCCCGGCGGCGACGACAATACCCTCGTCGGTACCTACCAGGCCGTGAGCGTGGACGGGTCGCCGCTGCCGCACACCGTCGCCAGCGGGGTGACGCTCAAGAGCTACACCATCACGCTGCGTGACAACCGGGGCTATGACCTCGCGTTCTCGAAGGAGGGGGCGACCGGTCCCGTCGACGTCAGCGACACCGGCCTCTACACCTACGACTCCGCCGCGGGGACCATCGAGTTCAATGGCCAGCAGATCCCCGGCACGCTCCACGCGACGGTGACCGATGGCGGAGACACGCTCACGCTGGCGAGCACGGACATTGGGTATACGGTGGTGCTCCAGCGGTAGGACTAGCGCGGGGCGCCGGCCGCCTCGCGCAGGCGCTCGACGTAGACGGTATCCACCTTCCGCGCCCGCGCGCTGCGGTCGTTCCGGAGGCGGTCGAGGTAGACGGTATCCACCCGCGGCGGGGGATCGAGGGCCACACCGGGCTTTCTCACGACGGCGGTGGCCCTTCCGTTTACGTAGACCGTGTCCTGGCGCTTGCAGACGTTCATGAGCACGTCGGTATGCAGGCAGGGGCGGTTGGCGATCCGGGTCGAATCGGCCCGGCGGATGGCGGCATTCTGGGCGGCGGTGTCGCGGGCGGGCCGCTGCGCGGCCGCCGCAGCCGGGGCACAGGAGAGGAGGAGGATCGCGACGGGAGTGCGCACAGGGGGACCCCTCTCAGGCCAGATTCAGGCCAGGTTCATCTTCCGGAGCAGGGCCTGGAAGCGCGGGTGCGAGCGGAGCGGCGCGAAGAGAAACGAGCCCCGGATGCCGAAAATCCCGCCCGCCCGCTCATCGCAGGCGCGTTCCAGGCAGTCCATGGCCCGGTCGTAGTCGCCCAGGCCGGTGTGGACGTAAGCCAGATGGTAGGGTGACAGGTACCGGTCGCCCGCTACGAGCGGCAGCCGGCGGAGCACTTCCCGTGCCTCTTCGGTGCGGCCCATCAGCCCCAGCGCCTGGCCATACTGCGCCAGATACAGCGTACTGTCGGGGGCCATCTCGGCGGCGGTCCGGAGCTCGGACAGCCCCTCCTCGCGCCGACCGCTCAGATAGTACGCCCACCCCCGGGTCATCCGCGCGAGTGCAACATTCGGCTCGACCTCGATCACGCGATCGATCGCGGCGAGGGCCTCGTCGTATCGGCCCGCCCGCAGCAGCGTGGTCGTGACGTCCATGCGGTGCGCCAGCGGATCCAGCTCATACGCCCGGCGCTGAACGGCGAGCGCCTCGTCGTAGCGCTCGAGCGACGAGAGCAGGAGGCCGTAGAAGTCGTACACGTCGCCGCTGTTCGGATCGAGCTCGAGGGCACGCCTGAACTCGGCTTCCGCGCCCGCCCAGTCGAAGTCGGAAGAGAACTTGAGGTGGCCCAGGATGCCATGCGCCTCGGCCAGGTTGCCGTCGATTTCCAGCGCACGGTGAATCGCATGTTTGGCGCGGCGGAACGCTTCGTCCGGCTGGAAGGTCCCCGCGACGCCCAGCGCCATTTCGTTGTAGGCGAAGGCCTTCAGCACGTAGGCCATCGCGTACTCCGGGTCGAGTGCGATGGCCTCGTCGATATGCTTGAGCGCCAGGTCCACGCCGCCCTGCGTCCAGCGGAGGAGACAGTGCCGCCCCTTCAGATATGACTGATAGGCGCGCACATTCGTCGTGGGCTCCTTGCGAAGCCGGCTGCGTTCCGCCGGCGAGAGCTCCGCCTTGAGCGCGCCCGCGATCTGCAGCGCCACGTCGGTCTGGATCGCGAAGATATCGGTCAGCTCGCGGTCGTAGGTCTCGGTCCAGAGGTGGCGGTCGTCGGCCGTATCCACCAGCTGGGCGACGATCCGGACCCGGTTCCCCGCGCGCCGCACGCTGCCCTCCACCAGGGTGCCGACGTTCAGCGCCGCGGCCACTTCCTGCAGTGTCCGGTCCCGCCTCTTGAAGGCCATGACCGAGGTGCGCGAAATCACCCGGAGCGCGCCGATCTTGGAGAGCTGCGAGATCACGTCCTCGGTGATGCCGTCGGCGAAGAACTCGTTCTCCTGGTCGGTGCTGAGGTTGAGGAACGGGAGCACGGCAACCGACGGTGTGTCGTTCGCCGCCGAGCGCGCGATGAGCGCCTCGGCGAACGCCGCGGCGGAAGGGTACCGGTCGGCCGGCGCCTTGGCGAGCGCCTTCTTGATTGCCTGTTCCACCGGCGCCGGCACCGTGGCCCGGAGCCGCCGGACCGAGGGCACGGGATCGGTGAAGCGCTTCACGATCACCGCCTGGGCATTGCCCCCGGTGTACGGCGGCTCGCCTGTGAGGAGCTCGTAAAGCATGCACCCCAGGCTGTAAATGTCGCTCCGGGCGTCGAGCGCGCGCTCGCCCGCCGCCTGCTCCGGGCTCATGTAAGCGGGGGTGCCCAGCATGAGCCCGGTGCCGGTGAGGCGGTCACTCACGTCGGTGCCGAGCGCGATGCCGAAGTCGGTGACCATCGCCTCGCCCTCGTGGAGGAGGACGTTCTCGGGCTTGATGTCCCGGTGGATGAGACCGTGCGAGTGCGCGTGCTCGAGCGCCGCGGCGACCTGCCGCGCGATCCGGACCGCTTCCTCGACCGGCAGCTCGCCCTCACGGTCCAGCTTCTGCCGGAGCGACTCGCCTCGGACGAACGGCATGACGTAGAAGAGGAGGCCGCCGGCCTCGCCGGAATCGTGAAGCGGGAGGATGTGGGGATGGTTGAGCCCGGCCGCGATCCGGATCTCGCGCGTGAAGCGATCCGCGCCGAGCACCGAGCCGAGCTCGGGCCGCAGCACCTTGATGGCGACCTTGCGGTGATGCTTCAGGTCGTCGGCCAGATACACCGTTGCCATGCCGCCGCGGCCCACCTCGTGCTCGATGACGTAGCGGCCGGCGAGGGCGGGGCCGAGCTGCTGGAGCTGGTCGGTGGACATGCCGGGAATCTAACGCGTCAGAGGGAGGTCGGTGAGGCAGTCCGGCGCCCGCGGCGCGATGTCAGGGGGCGTATCGGGCGGCGAGTGTCTCGAGGTGGTGACGGGTATGCCCGGCGATGATATAGCCGAGCGCGCGGACGCTGGTCGTCGCGCCGCTCGCGATCCCGCGCCGCGCCCAGGCGGCGGCGGGCAGGCCGCGGAAGAGGGAGAGGGTGGCGCGCCGCAGGTCGGCCCACTCCGCCGCCATGTCGGCCAGTGTGCGCGCCGCGGCGCCGGTCTCGTTGACATAGGTCTGGTCATCGAAGGACGGGAGCGGTGTCGGGTCGCCCCGGCCGAAGCGGAGGGCGCGGCAGCCGAAGACCCGCTCGGTGTCGGAAAGGTGGCCGACGATCTCCTTCACGCTCCATTTCCCGGCGGCGTAGCGATAGTCGCCGCGCACCTCGCCCAGGCGTGAAGTCAGTCCCTGGACCTCGTCGAGCTGCGCTGCCATGACGGCGACGACGTCCTCGTCCGCGATGCACGCGATGTAGGGCTGGAAGTGGGGAGCGTACTCATCGGGACCGGGACGGGAAATGAGATGCATGG
>JAICUF010000084.1 GCA_025935995.1 Gemmatimonadales bacterium | reverse complement strand
GTCGCTCGCGCTCCCGCTGTTCGTGGTCTCGGGCGTCGCGGTCGCCACGCCGGTCGTGGTGCTGGAAGACGGGCCCGGCACGACGGCCGCGATCGGGCGCTCCTGGTTCCTCACCAGGGGCCATCGGCTCAGGATCACCGGACTGCTCTTCGTGTGCCTCATCCTGATCTTCATCCCGTATGCGGGACTTCTCATGGGCGGCGCGGCGCTCGCGAGCGGAACCGGCACGCCGCTCACCATCTGGATCGCGGCCGTGGCGCTCGCGGCGCGGCTCCTGCTGACGCCGCTCCTCTACTGCCTGATCACGCTCCTGTACTACGATCTCCGCGTCCGCAAGGAAGGGTTCGACCTCGAGATGCTCGCGGCGTCGCTTCAGCCGGCTTGATTCCCGCCGATTCCCTCCGGGCGGCGCTCGACGCCGTCTTCCGGTCGCCCGCATACGACTGGGCCGCCGAGCCACGCGGCCCGGAGCTGCTCCGGCGGTGGTGGCTCCAGCTGCACGAGTGGCTGGAGGCGCTGCGCAACGGTCACCCCACCATCTTCCTCGCCTTCGTCATCGGACTCGTCCTCGTCCTCGCCGCGATCCTGCTCCATGGCGCGGTGATCATGGCGCTGACCGTCCGTGCGGCCGCCGCAGGGGGCGACATCGCGGCGCCGGCCCTGACCGCGCGGCGCGGCGCGGCCTGGTACCGGCGCGAAGCCGACGCGCTCGCCGAGGCGGGACGCTATCGGGAGGCGATGCAGGCGGGCTTCACGGCGCTCGCCCTCGAGCTGGATCAGCGGGGGATCGTGCGGTTCCATGCGGGAAAGACGCCGGCGGAGTACGCGCGCGAGGCGCGGCTCGGGCCCGCCGACCGCGATTCGCTCACGGCCATCGTGGGCGCGCTCTACGCGGCGGTATTCGGCGGTGCGGCGGTGGGGCCCGAGGAGTACGGCCGGTGGCGCGCGGCGGGCCTGGGGGGCTGGCATGCGCTCACGTCTTGAGCTCGCCGCCGCCATCCTGGCGGTCGTTCTCCTGGGTGTGGGCGCGGGACTCCTCGGCACGCGCTCGCGCCCGGCGGAGAGCGAGGATCCGCGGCGGTCGACGTTCGTGACCAGCCCGCAGGGCGCCCGCGCGCTGGCGGACGCGCTCATACGCCTGCGCGTCACCGTCACGCATCTGCGGCACCGGCTCGACACGACCGGCGTCCTGCCGGCGGAGCGGCCGCGCACCCTTCTCGCATACCTCGCACCGTCCGATCCGCTCACCCGGCTCGAGGCGGAGGAGCTTGCACGGCGCGTGCGGAGCGGCCACGATCTGCTCCTCGCCGGCGATGGCGCCGCGCTCGCCATCTCGTGCTACGGACTCTATCCGCGGACACTCGGCGACTCCGTGCGCGCCGGCTCGATGACCGTCCGGGCGGTGCTGACCGCGATCCCCGACTCGGCCACGGCAGACTCGGCCCACATCGATCGGGTCAGGGGGTGCGTCGTGCCCGTCGCCGCGGCCGACACGCTCCTCCGCACGTCGGCGGGGCCCGCTGCGATACGCTTTGCAACCGTCGGCGGCGCCAGCGTCATCCTGGTCGCGGACGGCAGGCTCTTCAGCAACCGGATGCTCCGCGAAACGGGTGCGGGCGAATTCGCGCTGGGCCTCATCGCCGGCACATATCCGTCGGCGGTGTTCGACGAGTACCACCACGGCTTCGGCCCGTCGGGCAGCCTGGCCGGCGCCGTGCTCGCCTGGAGCGTCCGCTCGCCGTGGGGCTGGGCGGCGTGGCAGCTCCTCCTGGCGGCGGTGGCGGCGCTCGCCGCCGGGGCGGTGCGGTTCGGCCCCGCGCGCCGGGTCATCGAACGCCGGCGGCGCTCGCCGCTGGAGCATGTGCGCGCCCTGGCCAACGCGCTCGCCGCGTCGCGCGGACACGACATCGCCGTCGCGCTGCAGGTGCGGGGGCTTCGGCGCCGCCTCGCGCGCAGCGGCCTGGTGCCGCGCGGCTCGGACTCGGCCTGGCTCGCGGACCTGGCCGGCAACGTACGGACACCGCGCGCGCGGGCTGCCGCGGCCGCGCTGCAGGAACTCACCCGCGGTCCGCAGCCAGCCGGAGCCGTGCTGCGGGCCGCCGACGCCGTGGAGGATGTGTGGGAGGAACTGAAGCCGTGATCACCGACGACGAGGCCCGCGCCGCGGCCGATGCCGCGGCCGCGCTGTCGAGCCAGCTCAGGGGCGTCGTGCTGGGGCAGGAGGCGGCCATCCGCGAGTCGATCGTCGCGCTCGCGGCGCGCGGCCACGTGCTGCTCGAAGGCGTGCCGGGCACGGCCAAGACACTGCTCGTGCGCACGCTCGCGCTGGCGCTCGGCCTCGAGTTCCGGCGGATCCAGTTCACGCCCGACCTCATGCCCTCCGACATCACCGGCGTGAGCGTCCTCTCGCCCTCGGGCGACTTCAGCTTCCGGGCGGGGCCGCTCTTCGCCGATCTCGTGCTGGGTGACGAGATCAACCGCGCACCGGCGAAGACCCAGGCCGCCCTGCTCGAGGCAATGCAGGAGCGGAGCGTGACGGTGGACGGCATTTCGCATCAGCTGCCGGCGAGCTTCTCGGTGTTCGCCACGCAGAACCCGGTCGAGTTCGAGGGCACCTATCCGCTCCCGGAGGCGGAGCTCGACCGGTTCTTCGTGAAGGTGATCGTGGACTACCCGCCGGAGGACACGGAGCGGGGAATCCTCTCGCGGGTGCTGGGTGGCTTCGAGGCGGATACGCCGTCCACCTACGGCGTGTCGCAGGTGATGGACGGGGCCGGGCTCGCGGCGCTCCGCGAAGCGACCCGGCGCGTGCGCGCAGAGCCGCCGATCGTCGCGTACGTGACGGCGGTGGTGCGCGCCACCCGCTCCGCACCCGCACTCACGCTGGGCGCCTCGCCTCGCGCGGGGGTGGCGCTCCTCAAGGCATCGCAGGCCGCGGCGCTGCTCGACGGACGGACCTTCGTCACTCCCGACGACGTGAAGGCGCTGGCGCGCGCCGTCCTCCGCCACCGCGTCACCGTCGCGCCCGAGCTCGAGCTCGAGGGCGTCACGGCCGACGCGGCACTCGGCGCCCTGCTCGACACGGTGGAAGTGCCGCGTTGAGACTCATCCCCTCCACCCGGTGGCTCGGCGTCGCCGCGGGGCTCGCGATCGTGGCGCCGCTCGCACTCGTCTGGCCGCCGGCGGGGGCGGCGCTGCTGGGTCTCGACCTCGTCTGGCTGGGACTTTTCGCCGCCGATGCCCTGCTCGCCGGCGGCGGGGGCGCGCGAGCCCTGGCCGTGAGCCGGATGGCGCCACCCGCGTTCTCCGCCGGCCGTGCCGCGGTGGTGGACTACGACTGGGTCAACGGCGGCCGCCGCCGGCTCAGCCTGATCGTCCGGGAAGCCCTGCCGGACGCGCTCGCCACGGTGCCCGACCGCCGGCTGGAGCTGCGGCCGGGCGAGCGGCTCCGGGAGCATGTGGCCATCACGCCGGCGCATCGGGGGCTCGCCGCCGGCGGCGCGCTCGCGCTTCGCATCCTGGGCCCGCTCGGCCTCGTGTGGCGGCAGGAGCGGCGCGAGCTGGCGTGGGACGTCACCGTGTTCCCCCCGCTCGAGGGCGCGGCCACGCGCGCGCTCCCCGCCACGGCCCGTCGGCGCGAAGCCGGCCGCCGCGAGGTGCGACGTCTCGGCGCGGGCCGGTTGTTCGAGAGTCTTCGCGAGTGGGTGCCGGGTGACGATACCCGCCTGATCGACTGGAAGGCGACGGCGCGGCGCGGCAAGCCGATCGCGCGCCAGTATGAGGACGAGCGGCGGCAGCAGGTGATGATCATGCTGGATGCCGGCCGCCTCCTCACCGCGGAATCGGGCGAGGGCACGCGGCTCGAGGCGGCCGTCGCCGCCGCGCTTCGCCTGGCGGCGGCGGCCGTGGAGCACGATGACGACGTCGGCATCCTGGTGTTCGCCGACACGGTGCAGCGGTATGCACCGCCCGCCCGCGGCCGCCGGGCGCTCCGCGCGGTGCTGGACGCCCTCGCTGCCGCTGAAGGCCGCATCGCGGAGTCCGATTATCCGGCGGCGTTCCGCTATCTGGCCGCGCGGAGCCGGAAGCGCTCGCTTACGGTACTTTTCACCGACGTGATCGACCGGACCGCGAGCGAGGCGCTCGTCTCCCACGCCGGCACGCTGCGTCCGCGGCATCTGCCGCTCGCCGTGACGCTGCGCGACCCCGCGCTCGAGCACGCGGCCGTCGCGCGGCCGGCGGGGGAAAGGGCGGCGTTCGAGCGCGCGGCCGCTGAGGAGCTCCTCCAGGCGCGGGAGGACGCGCTGGCGGCGATGCGCCGCCAGGGCGTCCTCGTCCTCGATGTGCCGCCGAGGGGAGCCGCGGAAGCGGTGGTGGATCGGTACCGGCAGCTCAAGCGGCGTGGCCTCCTCTAGGCCGCCTTACCCAGGGAGTACGATGTCATTCAACGAATCCTTCTCGCGGTTCGCCAAGTGGACGGCGCATGCATCCGGCCGCCCCGCGACGTTCGCGCTCGCGCTCCTCGTGATCGTCGTGTGGGCCGTCACCGGCCCGCTCTTTCACTTCAGCGATACCTGGCAGCTCGTCATCAACACGGGCACGACCGTCGTCACCTTCCTGATGGTCTTCCTGATCCAGAACACGCAGAACCGCGACTCCACGGCCATGCAGATCAAGCTCGACGAGCTGGTCCGCGCCCTGCAGGGGGCGCACAACGCGGTGGTGTCGCTGGAGGAGGCGGGCGACGCGGAGCTGCAGAAGGCGAAGGAGGAGTACGACGAGCTGGCCCAGCGGGCCCGGGCCAGCTCCGACGATACGGGATCGCCCGAAGTGGTCGCCGAGGCGCGGGACGCGAAGACCAGGGCCGCCGACGCGAAGGCGACGGCGGAGGAAGCCAAGCGGACCGCGGGAGCGGCCCGCGACGAAGCGGAGAAGGCAGCCCGGCGCCCCGGCTGACGCCGCGGGTCAGTGCACCGGCACGAGCTCCGTCAATTCGGGGTAGACGGTCGTGAACGCCTCGACCACGTCCGGATCGAGCTGCGTGCCCGAGACGCGCCGCAGCTCCGCCACCGCGTCGTCGGGCTGCCACGGCGCGCGGTAGGGGCGATTGGTGGTCATGGCATCGAAGGAGTCGGCGACCGCGATGATGCGCGCCTCGATGGGGACGGCATCGCCTGCGAGTCCGTCGGGGAAGCCGTGGCCGTCGAGCCGCTCGTGGTGGGAGCGGACGCAGCGGAGGACGGCGGGCGTGTCGCGCGCGAGGGGCGAGAGCATCTGCTCCCCCAGGGCGGGGTGCTCCTTGATCTGGCCGAACTCGTCGGCCGTGAGCGTGCCGGCCTTGTGGAGCACCGCCTCGCGGGTCCCGATCTTCCCGATGTCGTGGAGCTCGCCGCCCAGCCGGATCTGGTCGAGCGCGTCGCCGGCGAAGCCCAGGAGTCGGGCGGTCGTCACCGAGTAGTGGCTGACGCGGATGGAGTGGCCGCGGGTGTAGGCGTCCTTCGCCTCGAGCGCCCGCGCCAGCATCTGCACGCCCTGGAGGAAGAGCTCCTGGATGCGCTGCGCCTGTTCCTGCACGCGCTGCTCCAGATGCGCCTGGTAGAAGCGGTTCTGCAGGATCAGCGCCCGCTTCTCCAGCGCGCGCGTCACCCGCGCCTGCAGCTCGCCGAGCGACACCGGCTTGAGCAGGAAATCGGCCGCGCCGAGGTGGAGGCACTCCACCGCGGTCGAGGTGTCGGTCATGCCGCTGAGCATGATGACGGAGGTATCGGGGAAGCGTTCCCGCACGTGCTCGAGCAGGCCCAGTCCATCGAGCTCGGGCATCCGCATGTCGGAGACGACGAGCGGCACCTCGCCGACGTCGTCCAGGCGGTCGATGGCCTCGCGGCCGGTGCCCGCCTCCACGCAGGCGAACCCCTGCGCCTCCAGCAGCCGGACGAGGGAACGACGGACCAGCGGCTCGTCATCCACGACGAGACATTGCGCCGCGCCACGGGGCTCGGGCGCGGAGACTGCGAAAGTCATGCGGTTACCTTGGCAGACGGAGGCCCACGAGCCGCGCCTACTGGATACATTGTACTGCGATGTGCTCGTGCAATGGTAGGAAGAATGCCGCCGATTGTAAACAGGAGAGCGGATTGTGAACAGCTTCGGGACACGTGACACGCTGCGGGTGGGGGGCCGGTCCTTCGAAATCTTCCGCCTTCGGGCGCTCGAGGCGGCGGGCCTGCCGGTAGGCCGCCTGCCGTACTCGCTGCGCATCCTCCTTGAGAACCTGCTGCGCACCGAGGATGGCGTGAGCGTGGCGGCCGAGGACATCGACGCGCTGGCGCGGTGGAGTCCCGGCAACACGGCGGAGCGCGAGATCGCCTTCACGCCCGCGCGCGTCCTCCTCCAGGATTTCACCGGCGTTCCCGCCGTGGTGGACCTCGCCGCCATGCGCGACGCGATGGCGCGCCTCGGCGGCGATCCGTCGAAGATCAACCCGCTGCAGCCGGTCGAGCTGGTGGTGGACCACTCGGTGCAGGTGGACGCCTTCGGCACCCGCGAGGCGTTTCACCTGAACGAGGAGCTGGACTACGGTCGCAACGGCGAGCGCTACTCCTTCCTCCGCTGGGGCCAGGGCGCCTTCGACAACTTCCGGGTCGTCCCCCCCAACACCGGGATCGTCCACCAGGTCAACCTCGAGTATCTCGCGCGCGTCGTCTTCACCTCCGACGAGAACCCGCACGCGAGCGGAACGGTGCAGGCGTATCCCGACACGCTCGTCGGCACCGACTCCCACACGCCCATGGTGAACGGCCTGGGGGTGCTGGGCTGGGGCGTGGGCGGGATCGAGGCGGAGGCGGCCATGCTGGGCCAGCCGGTCTCCATGCTCGTGCCCGAGGTCGTCGGCTTCCGTCTCGCGGGGGCGCTGCCCGAGGGAGCCACCGCCACCGATCTCGTCCTCACCGTGACGGAGATGCTCCGGAAGAAGGGCGTGGTCGGGAAGTTCGTCGAGTTCTACGGTCCCGGGCTCGCGAGCCTCGCGCTCGCGGATCGCGCGACGATCGGCAACATGTCGCCCGAGTACGGGGCCACCTGCGCCATCTTCCCGGTGGACGAGGTGACGCTCCGCTACCTGCGCTTCACCGGCCGGCCCCCCGAGCGCGTGGCGCTGGTCGAGGCGTACATGAAGGAGCAGGGCCTCTTCCATTCGGCCGAGTCGCCGGAGCCGATGTTCTCGAGCACGCTCTCGCTCGACCTCGCGAGCGTGGAGCCCAGCATCGCGGGTCCCCGGCGGCCGCAGGACCGCGTTCCGCTTTCCCGCGCGCGCACGAGCTTCGAGTCGGTGCTGCCGTCCCTCCTTCCCAACCAGCCGGCGCGCGGCGACAAGGGTGCCGCGGAGAACGGCTCGGCGGGACCCGGCGCCGTCGGCGTCTGGGGCGAGGGAACGTCGGCCTCGCCCGCCGCGCAATCGGGGACGGCGACCGCCGCCGACGAGCTCAGGCACGGCTCGGTGGTGATCGCCGCGATCACGAGCTGCACCAACACCTCGAACCCGTCGGTCATGCTCGCCGCGGGACTCCTCGCGAAGAAGGCCGTCGAGCGCGGCCTCGAGCGGAAGCCCTGGGTCAAGACGTCGCTCGCGCCCGGCTCCAAGGTGGTCACACAGTATTACGAGGCGGCGGGACTCACGCCCTACCTGGACCGCCTGGGATTCCAGCTCGTGGGCTACGGCTGCACCACCTGCATCGGCAACTCCGGCCCGCTCCCGGAGGAGATCGCGCAGGCGATCCAGGACCGGAAGCTGGTCGCCGCCGCCGCCCTCTCGGGCAACCGCAACTTCGAGGGCCGGATCAACTCCGACGTCCGCGCCAACTATCTCATGTCGCCGCCGCTCGTCGTGGCGTTCGCCATCGCCGGCCGGATCGACATCGATCTCACCTCCGAGCCGCTGGGCACCGGGAAGGACGGCGAGCCGGTCTTCCTCCGCGACATCTGGCCCAGCCAGCGCGAGATCGAAGAGGTGCTGGAGGGATCGATCCGCTCGCAGATGTACCGCGACACCTACGCCAGCGTCTTCGAGGGCGACGCGCGCTGGAAGGGCATCGCGGTACCCGAGGGCGACCGCTTCCAGTGGCAGGCCGACTCCACCTACGTGCGGCAACCCACCTACTTCGACGAGATGCCCGAGGAGGCGCCCGAGACGGTGGCGGAGATCACGGGCGCGCGTGCGATCGCCCTCCTGGGCGACAGCGTCACGACCGACCACATCTCGCCGGCGGGCAGCATCAAGTCGGACTCACCGGCCGGGCGCTATCTCGTGGAGCACGGCGTGGCGCCGCGCGACTTCAACTCGTACGGCTCCCGCCGCGGCAACCACGAGGTGATGGTGCGGGGGACCTTCGCCAACACGCGCATCCGGAATCAGCTCGCGCCGGGCACCGAGGGAGGCTTCAGCACCTACCTCCCGACCGGCGACGTGACGACGATCTTCGACGCGGCGATGCGCTACCAGGCCGACGGCACCCCGCTGCTCGTGATCGCGGGCAAGGAGTACGGCTCGGGATCCAGCCGGGACTGGGCGGCCAAGGGGCCGTATCTGCAGGGCATCAAGTTCGTGATCGCCGAAAGCTACGAGCGGATCCACCGCTCGAACCTCGTGGGGATGGGCGTCCTGCCGCTGCAGTTCCAGGCGGGCGAGAGCGCGGCGTCGCTCGGCCTCACGGGCCGCGAGACGTTCGACGTCATCGGCCTCACGCGCCGGATCGCGGGCGGCTTCGCCGGCGGGCGCGACGTGGACGTGCGGGCGACGCGGGAAGACGGGAGCCAGCGCACCTTCAAGGCGATCGTCCGCATCGACACGCCGCAGGAGGTGCTCTACTACCGGCACGGCGGCATCCTCCAGTTCGTGCTGCGGCAGCTCCTGCGCGGGAAGGAGAAGGCGTCCGCGATTTCGGGCGGGCCGTCGGTGGCGCACGTGACCCCGCCGGGCCAGACGCCCAGCCGCTCGGTGGACGAGGGCTCGCTCGAGTCGTTCCCCGCCAGCGACCCGCCATCGTACTGAGCGCGGCGGGCGGCGGGTGACGGGCCGCGTCTTTCACCTCGTTCCCCACACCCACTGGGATCGTGAGTGGTACCTGCCGCGCGCGGCCTTCGTCGCGCGGCTGGTGCCCATGCTCGACGATCTCATCGCCCGCCTCGAGGCCGACCCCGCCTTTTCCGCCTTTCTGCTCGACGGCCAGACGATCCATCTGGAGGACTACCTCGGCGTGCGCCCCGACCGACGCCCCGCGGTGTCCGCGCTCGTCGGCGCGGGCCGGCTGGAGACGGGGCCCTGGTACGTCCTCGCGGACGAGCTCATCCCGTCGGGAGAGGCGCTGATCCGGAACCTCATGATCGGCAGCGCGCAGGCGCGTGCGCTGGGCCGCCGGAGCGCGGCGCTCTATTCGCCCGACGCGTTCGGGCACCCCGCCGTCTGGCCGTCGCTCGGGCGCGAGTTCGGCCTGGGCTTCGGCGCGCTCTGGCGGGGGCGGCGGGGCGACACCGATCTCCTCCGCTGGCGTGGGCGTGATGGGGCCGAAGTCATCACGTATCACCTGCCGCCGGCGGGTTACGAGGTCGGTGCTGCGCTGCCGCGAGGCTGGAGCGGCGTGCGCGACGCGCTGGTCCAGCGGGCCGCGACGCGGCACGTCGCCGTCTTCGTGGGCGCCGACCATCACGCGGCGCACCCGGCGCTGCCCGACCTGCGGCAGCGGATCGCCGAGCTCGAGCCGGACGCCGAGGTACGGATCTCACGGCTCGATGAATTCCTGGCGGCGGCCGCGGCGGATGCGAGCGGGATCGCGGTTGCGACGGGGGAGCTCAGAGATTCGTACGGCTACACCTGGACGCTGCAGGGCGTGCACGGCACGCGCGCGCCGTTCAAGCGCCGGAACGCGCTCGCCGAGCTCCACCTGACCCGGTTCGCCGAGCCGCTCGCCATGCTGGCTCGGATGGCGGGTGGGACGGACCGGGGCCCGCTGCTCGAGGAGGCGTGGCGCACCCTGATCCAGGCGCAGTTCCACGATACCCTCGGCGGCTGCTCGGCGGACCAGGTGATCCGGGAAGCCGAGGTGCGCCAGCATGCCGCGCTGGCGATTGCGGCGGAACTGTCGCGGGGCGCGCTTGGCGACATCGTGGGATACGATGCCGACGCGTCGAGAGAACGGCCCGGAGAGGCGGTGCCGGCACTCGTCTGCTGGAATCCCTCGCCGCGGCCGAGGAGCGGCGTGACGATCGCGCGGGTGACCTCCTTCCGGCGGGACGTGCTGGTGGGCCCGCCATCGGGGCGGCGGCCCCGGACTGCCGCCGCGGCGCCGCCGTTCGCCCTTCGCACAGCGGACGGCGCCGAAATTCCGGTTCAGGTCCTGGAGCGCCGGCAAGTGCTGGAGCGGCTCGATGCGCCCCGCCACTATCCCGATCTCGACGAGGTCGAGGAATTGAGCGTGGCGTATCGCATCCCGGCGATCCCGGGGCTCTCGCATGAGACCCTCACGCTCACCTCCTCGGACGCGTCCGCCCGCGGCGCGGTATCCGCCAGCCGCTTCACGCTCAGGAACGAGCACCTCGAGGTCGCGCTCGAGGCCGATGGCACGGTCACCCTCACCGACCGCGGGAGCGGCGTCCGTCAGACGCGCATGCTTGGCCTCGAGAGTGAAGGCGACGCCGGCGACACCTACACCTTCGCCTCGATCCCGGGAACGAATCGCCGCTTCCGGGGGCGCGTCCGCCGCGGGGTCGTCGCGCGCGGCCCGCTGGTCGGCGCGGTAGATGCGCACTGGGCGTTCGCCGGCGCGCGATTTCGCCTGCGGGTCATTCTCATCGAGGGCGAGCGGCTGGTTCGCTGCATTCTCGACGTCGACAACCGGGCGCGGAACCGGCGCCTCCGGCTCCGATTCCCGAGCGGGGTCAGCGCCGATACCGCGACGGCCGGCGCCGCATTCGGGATGGAACGGCGCGGCGCGGTCTCTCGCGCCGGCGAAGCGGAGGAGCTGGAGGCGGTACCCGCGACCGCGCCGGCGCACCGGTGGGTCGCGGCGGCACGCGGGGAGCGCGGCCTCGCCGTCTTCGCACCGGGGTTCTTCGAGTACGAATGGACCGGCCGCGATTGCATCGTGACGCTGCTCCGCTCCGTGGGCCAGCTCTCGCGCGGCGACCTGCCGACCCGCCCCGGCCACGCCGGCTGGGTGACGCCGGTGCCTGCGGCGCAGTGCATCGGCCCGAGTCGCATCGAGCTTGCCTTTGGCCAATGCAGCGCGCGCGATCTGACGGAGCCGGACCGGCTCGAGGAATGGTGGGAAGATGCCTTCCTGCCGGTGAGGGCAATATGGCTCCGCGATGCGCTGCCGCTCGCGGCGTCATCCCGCGCCATCGAGCTTTCCGGCGAGGGCCTCGTGGCGTCGGCCATCAAGCCGGCGGAGGGCGGTGACGGCGGCATCCTGCGCTGCTGGAATGCGCGGGACCGGGCGGTGGACGGCGAGTGGCGCATCACGCCGCCGCCGCGAGAGGCCGAGCGGACGTTCGCCGACGAACGGCCCGGGATGCCTTCCGCGGTCGGCGACGACGGCACCATCGCCTTTCGTGCCGGACCGGGGGAGATCGTGAGCTTCAGGATCCGCTGAGCGGAGCGCCCGATTCGGCGCGCATCCCGCCGCGTGCGGGATCGATCGCGTCGTGCAGCGCATCCCCGAGCAGGGTCGCAGCCACGACCACCAGCACGAGCGCGACGCCGGGTGCGGCCGCGACCCACGGCGCGTTGACCAGCGTGTCCCGGCCCGACGCGATCATGCTGCCCCAGGACGGGGCCGGCGGCTGCACGCCCACTCCGAGGAAGGAGAGGCCGGCCTCGAGCAGGATCGCG
>JAICUF010000177.1 GCA_025935995.1 Gemmatimonadales bacterium | reverse complement strand
GTGCGACGCCACGGCCTTTGCCGAGGCGGCCGCGGCGGGCGATCACGCGCGCGCACTCGAGCTCTACCGCGGCGACCTCATGCCCGGCGTGTTCGTGAGGGGTGCCGCCGGCTTCGAGGAATGGCTCGACGGGGAGCGCGCGGGATTCCGCTCGCTCGCCGCCCGCTCCGCCTGGGCGCTGGCGGACGCGGCGGCGGAGCGCGGAGACGCCGCGGCCGCCGCCGCATTCGGCCGCCGCGCCGCGGGATTCGATCCCGACGACGAGGCCGGCCTTCGGCGCCTCCTCACGCTGCTCGATGAAGCGGGCGACCGGGCCGGCGCGCTCCGCGCCTACGAGGAGTTCGCCCGCCGGCTGGACGCCGAGTACGAGCTGGAGCCGGCGGAGGAGACGGCGGCGCTCGCGGCGTCGATCCGGACGCGACCCGCGTCGCGCGGTTCGCGCGCCGCATCGCCCGATACCATCGCGATCTTTCCCTTCACCGTCCGCGGCGGCGCCGACCTCGCCTACCTGGGCGAGGGGATGGTGGATCTCCTCGCGACCGAGCTGGACGGCGCGGGGCCGCTCCGGACCGTGGACCCCCGCGCGCTGCTCAGCCACCTCGCGCGCGAAAGCTGGACCGGCGGCGATCCGGCGCAGGCGGCGGGCATCGCGGCGCACTTCGGCGCGGGTCACTTCGTGCTGGGGTCGGTGACGGCGGCCGGCGGGCGACTCCAGGCGACGGCGTCGCTCTACGGCGAGGGCTCGGCGATTCGCGCGGCGGCGGAGGCGGACGCCGCGGCGGAACCGGAGCTGTTCGCCCTGGTGGACGAGCTCACGCGGCAGCTGGTGGCCGCGCTGAGCCCCGGGCCCGGCGCCCGGCTCACGCGGCTCGCGGCGCTCACCACCGCGTCGCTTCCCGCGCTCAAGTCCTACCTCAAGGGCGAAGCCGATCTCCGGCGCGGCCGCTACTTCGACGCGATCGAGTCGCTGCAGGCGGCGGTGGCGGCGGACCAGTCGTTCGCGCTCGCGTACTATCGGCTCGCGGCGGCCGCGGCGGGGTCGGCGATGCCGGAGCTGGCGCGCGAAGTGGCCGCCGCGGGCTACGCGCATCGCGACCGGCTCTCCGCCCACGACCGGCTCCTGGTGGACGCGCAGCGCGCGTGGCTCTCCGGTGCCGTGAGCGAGGCGGAGACGCTGTACGGAACGATCACCGGCACCCACCCGGACGACGTCGAGGCCTGGTTCCTCCTCGGCGACCTCCTCTTCCACTCGAACCCGCTGCGGGGCCGATCGGCGGCGGAGGCGCGCGAGCCGTTCGAGCGGGCGCTGGAGCTGGAGCCGGATCACGTCGGCGCGCTGGTGCATCTCGCGCGCATCGCGGCCATCGAGGGCCGGCGCGACGACGCCGACGATCTCGCGTCGTGCGCCCTCGCGGCGGCGCCCGACGCCGACCAGGCGCTCTCGCTCCGCGCGCTGCTGGCCTGGCTCCGGCGCGACGAAGTCGCGAAGGCCGTGGTGGCCGAGGAGCTGCGCCGGGCCCGCGCCGTCACCGTCGCCGTCGCCTTCTCGGACGTGGCCCTCTACTCCGGCGATCTCGCCGGGGCGGCCGAGCTCGCGCGCGGCTTCATCCAGGCGGCGCGGTCGGACGAGATGCGGGCGCTCTGCCATCTGCTGCTGGCACACGTGGCACTCGCGCGGAACGACGAGGAAGCCGCGTGGGCCGAGCTGGCGGAGGCCGAGCGGCTCGACCGGCCGAGCGGGCTCGAGACGCGGGGGCTGTTCAGCGCGCTGCCGTTCGTCGAGCGGAGCGAGGCGGATCTCGCCGCGGTGCGCGATGCGCTGCTCGCCTTCGACGCGGCGGCCGTGCCGCCCAGCGGCTTCGCCGTCTTCGCGATGCACAACGGCCTGCACGAGCAGCTGCGCCGGTATCTCCTCGCGCTGATCGAGGCCCGCCGCGGCGACACGGTCGCGGCCACCGCCCACGCCGATGCGCTCACGGTCCTCCCCGCCCCGCCGGCCGGCGCCGAGCTCGCCGCGCATCTCCTCCGCGGCGCGCGGGCGCGCATCCTCCGCGCCGAAGGCCGCCCGGCCGAGGCGCTCCACGAGCTCGAGTCGGCGCGGAGCGAGTCCTGGTTCCAGCTCACGGTCGCGTCCCCGTTCTTCTCGCAGGCGTTCGAGCGGTTCATGCGGGCTGAGCTCCTGCGAGAGCTGGGGCGGGAGGAAGAAGCCGGGCGGTGGTTCGCGTCGATGGCGGAGAGATCGCCGTATGAGGTGATCTACAAGGGACAGGCGGGACGGGCGGGGCGGGACCCCGACGGGCGACGGGGTCCCGCGGCGGTTTAGCGCGCCGTTCCCTCCGGGGCCAGCTCCTTCTGGTCCACGGCGTGTTCTGCCGGCTTCCGCCGGAACAGCCGCGCGAGCCCCGTCCTCCAGCCGTCCAGGATCTCATACACCGTCGGAATCACGATCAGCGTGAGCAGCGTCGACGTGATCACGCCGCCGATCACCGCGCGCCCGAGCGGCGCCCGGAAGTCGGCCCCTTCGCCGCGGCCGAGGGCGACGGGAATCATGCCGGCGATGAGCGCCAGGGTGGTCATCATGATCGGCCGGAGCCGGATCCGTCCCGCCTCGATGAGCGCCTCGCGGAGCGGCATGCCCTTCGCGCGCGACCACTTCGCGAAGTCGATCAGGAGGATGGCGTTCTTGGCCACGATCCCCATCAGCAGGATCACCCCGATCAGGCTCATGATGTTGAGCGTATCGCGCGTCACGATGAGCGCGAGCACCACGCCGATGAGGGAGAGCGGCAGCGAGACCAGGATCGCCAGGGGATCGAGGAACGAGCCGAACTGCACCACCAGGATGAGGTACATGAGGAGCACGGCGGTGCCGAGCGCCGTGAAGATGCGGGTGAAAACCTCCGCCTGGTCCCGCGCCTGCCCGCCCCAGGTGGCGCGGTAGCCCGGCGGGAAGGTGATGCCGGCGACGACGCGGTCGATCTCCTTCTGCACCTCGTTGAGCGGCCGGCCCTCGGTGTTGGCCTGCACGTTGACGACCGCTTCGCGATTCAGGTGATTGATCTGCGCCGGACCGGTGCCGCGCGTGATCGTCGCCACCTGGCCCAGCGGCAGGGTGACGGGGCCGTTGGCGCCGCGCAGCACGAGCGGCAGCATGCCGAGGTCGCTCGCGCGCTCACGCGCCTCGGGAGCCAGGCGCACCGTCACGTCCCGCGTCTCACCGCTCGGATCCACCCAGTCGCCGGCGTCGATCCCGGCAAAGGCCGGCCGGAGCGACTGCGCCACCTGTCCCACGGTGATGCCGAGCGAGCCGGCGAGCCCGCGGTTGAGCTGCACGTCGAGCTCCGGCTTCTCGCCGCGGGTGGAGAGGCCGACGTCCACCGCGCCGGGG
>JAICUF010000107.1 GCA_025935995.1 Gemmatimonadales bacterium | reverse complement strand
GCCGAAGCCGAGTCGGAGCGGGCCCGAGGTGGCGGTGGCGAGGATCGAGCCGATGGTGCGCTCGGGGCGGCCGGGCGGGTCCAGGGCGAGCCACATCCCGTCGTCGGCGAGGCGGCGGCGCACCGCCTCGAGCGTGGCGCCGGCCTCGACGGTGGCGACCAGGTCGGCGGGGCTCACCGAGACGACGCGGTCGAGCCCGCGGGTCGAGAGCGCGAGATCCGCCGGCGCGTCGGCGGCGAGCCAGGTGCCCTGGCCCTCGAGCCGGATCTTCCAGTGCTCCTCGTGCGCGACGCGGCAGACCTGGGCCAGCACCTCGGCGCTGTCGGGCGTGGCGCGGGGAAGGCCGTCGGGGTCGCGCTCGACACCGGCGGTGCCGAGGAGGGCGCGGAGCCGCGCGAGCACGTCGCTCATGGCGCCTCGCTCATGATGCGTGGCTCATGACGCGTCGCTCACGGGACACCCGCGGCGCGCCACTCGCGGCACGCGTGCACGGGGATCACCTTGTCCGGGTTCGAGCGGCCGTCGGGATCGAAGGCGCGCCGCACGGCGCACATCGCGTCGAGCGACGCGGCATCGAAGATGAGCGGCATGTAGTCGCGCTTGTCGGAGCCGACGCCGTGCTCGCCGGTGATGCTGCCGCCGGCCTGGACGCACGCCTCCATGATCTCGCGGCTCGCGTCGTGCACCCGCTCCGACAGCTCGGCGTCGCGGCGATCGAAGCTGATGTTGGGGTGGAGATTGCCGTCGCCCGCGTGGAAGACGTTGCTCACGGTGAGCCGGTGGCGGACGCCGATCTCCGCGATGCGGTCCAGCACGGCGGGCAGGGCGGAGCGGGGAACGACCGCGTCCTGCACGGCGAGGTCGGGGGCGATCCGGCCCATCGCCCCGAACGCCTTCTTCCGGCCCTGCCAGAGACGGGCGCGCTCGGCGGGCGTGGCGGCGCGGCTGATGCCGCGCGCGCCGTGACGGCGCAGGATCGCCTCGACCGCTTCGGCTTCCCCGGTGACGGCGTCGCCCGCGCCGTCGAGCTCCACCAGGAGGACGGCGGCGGCGTCCACCGGATACCCCGCCGCGTAGATGGATGCTTCCACGGCGGCGACGCACGCCTGGTCCATCATCTCGAGGGCCGCCGGCACGATGCCCGAGGCAATGATGGCGGAGACGGCCTCGCCGGCGGCGCGGACGCTCATGAAGTCGGCCAGGAGCGTCTCCACGCTCGCAGGGATCGGCTCGAGCCGGACGGTGATCTCGGTGGCGATCCCGAACATTCCCTCGCTCCCGACGAAGAGACCCACGAGATCGGGGCCCCAAGGTTCGCCCGACGCCGAGCCGAGGCGCGTGACGGAGCCGTCGGGGAGGACCACCTCGAGGGCCACGACGTGATTGGTGGTGACGCCGTACTTGAGGCAGTGGGGGCCGCCCGCGTTCTCCGCCACGTTGCCCCCGACGGTGCAGGCGGTCTGGCTCGAGGGATCGGGGCGGTAGGCAAGGCCGAATGGGAGGACCGCCTCGGAGAGGCGGGCATTGATGACGCCGGGCTCGACGACGGCGCGTCGCGCGACCGGATCCACCGAGAGGATCCGCGTGAGGCGGGTGAGCGCGATGATGACCGCATCGCTCTCGGCCAGCGCGCCGCCGGAGAGTCCGGTACCGGCGCCGCGGGCGACGAACGGCACCTGCTCCTTCGCGAGCAGCCGCACCACCGCAACCACCTCGTCCCGCGACCCAGGCAGCACCACCACCCCGGGCACCGTCTCGCGGGTGGGAAGCCCGTCCATGGTATACGTCGCCAGCTCGGCCCGCCGGTGGCGGACCCAGCGGGGGCCGACGATGGACTGGAGGGAGGCGATTGTGGTGGGGAGCATGGGAGAAATTTAAGCGGCGCGTGGGCGTCATTGCGAGGAGGCTCCTCGCCTTGCCCTTTTGGTGGCCATATGTTTGACGCATCCCCGTCCCCCTGAAGAGGGCCATGGCCAATCGCCTCCGATTCACGGCGATGCTGATCGTGTGCGCGTCGGTGGCGTCGTCCGCGCATGGCCAGGGCATCACGACCGCCGGCGTGCGCGGCAGCGTGCGGAGCGCAGACGGTCACGACCTGGATGGCGGCGCCGTCCGGGTGGTCAACACCGCGACCGGCTTCGCCGTCCGGGCCCAGGTCGTGGGCGGCCGCTTCCTGGTCCAGGGACTGGAGCCCGGCGGCCCGTACGTCATCGACGTGCGGCAGATCGGGTACGCCCCGGCCCGAAGCGCGCCCTTCCACCTGACCCTGGGCGAGCCACTCTCGATTGCCTTCGTCCTCGAGCCCGTTGCCGTCGAGCTGGCGCCGGTCGAGATCGGCGACACGGTCGCGGTGGGCAGCGCGAGCACCATCCCGGAAGCGTTGGTGCAGCGGCTGCCTACGCTCAACCGCAATTTCCAGGACTTCGTCGCGCTCGCGCCGTACGTGTCCACCAAGGTCGGCGGCGGCCGGACCGGTGTCTCCGGCGCCGGCGCGAATTTCCGCTTCAACAGCTTCCTCATCAACGGCGCGAGCGAGCGCTTCGTGAACGGATCGGTCTCGGCTGCGTCGAATGTCGGGAAGTCGATCCCGCTCGACGCGGTGAAGGAGTACCAGGTGCTGGTCGCTCCGTACGACGTGCGGTATGGGGGCTTCGCGGGCGCGCTGGTCAACACGGTGACGCAGTCGGGGACGAACGACTTCCGGGGCTCCGGCTTCGCCTACTGGCGGAACGACAAGCTCACGCGCGACGGCGTCGACGCGGCGGTGAGACCCTACGACCGCCTGCAGGCCGGCTTTTCGCTCGGCGGGCCCATCTTGAAGGACCGGTTGCATTTCTTCGTGGCGACCGAGGTCCAACACCTCTCGCAGCCGGCGGCCGGGCCGTACCTGGGGCAGCCCGCGGGGCAGCTGCCGGCCGTGCCGGTGACCGACGCCGACCTGGCGAGGATGCAGGGCATCCTGCAGGACCAGTACGGACTGGCCCCCGGTTCCGCCGCGTACGTGGCGAACGGGACGCCGCTGGTCAACCTCTTCGCCCGCGTGGACGCGGCGCTCCCGTCGTGGAGGAGCCGGGTCACCGGGTTCATCACCTCGGCGCGGAGCCGGGAACAGCAGTTCTCGCGCGCCGCCTCCGATACCTTCGCCCTCTCGAGCTACCGGTTCGCCACCGCCGTGGGCCTCGACCTCGCCGCGCTGCAGGTGCACACCGACCTCGGGCGCGCGCGGGGCGGCCACAACGAGCTGCTCGCCTCGCTGAGCTGGGACCACAGCGACCAGCTCCCGGACGCCCGCCAGCCGCTAGTGCGCGTCGCACTGGCGGGCACCGGGGGGGGCTCGGTCGTCGCCGTCGCCGGCACGGCGCCGCAGGCGCAGGGGCCCTTCGGGCGGGGGCGGTCCCTCACCATCCGGAACGAGCTCAGCCTGCCGTGGGCGGGCGGGCATGCGCTCGTCGCGGGCGTGCAGCTGGAGCGATTCCGCGTGCTGCGCGGCGGCGTGCTCAACGGATACGGCACGTGGACCTTCGAGAGCCTGGATGCGCTCGCCGCCGGCACGCCCGTCCGGTACGATCTCCGCAAGGATTTCGGGAGCGAGAGCAGTCCGCTCCGGGGTGGTCAATACAGCGCCTACCTCGGTGATGAGTGGCAGCTCGGGGAGCGGCTCGCGATCACCACCGGCGTCCGCGCCGAGCTGCTCGCCATCGAGGGCCACGCGCCCTACAATCCGGCCATCGACTCGATCTTCGGCCAGCGCACCGACCAGCTGCCAGGACGGCGCGTGGAGTTCGCTCCACGGATCGGCTTCACGTGGAGCGGCGCCGGGGTGCGGCGCGAACAGGTGCGCGCGGGCATCGGCGTCTTCACGGGAAGGCCGCCGCTCGCGTGGTACGTGCCCGCGCTCGCGAACCACGGCGAAGGTATCGGCGTCCTGAGCTGCGGGTTCCGGCCGACCGACGCGGGCGTGCCGCCGGCGTTCGTTCCCGACTACCAGGCGGCGCCGGATCAGTGCGCGACGGGCGCCCCGCTGGCGGCGCGCCCCTTCGGCGATGTCGACCTCATCGACCCCGGCCTCAGGATGGCGCGGACGCTCCGGACCTCACTGGGCTACGAGCGGGCGCTCCCGGGACACCTGCTGGCGAGCGCCGACCTGCTGGTGAGCCGGTACCTCTCCGACTTCATGTGGGTGAACCTCAACCTGCGGGGGCCGCAGTCGGTCGACCGCTTCGGCCGCGTCCTCTACGGCACGATCGACGGGGGCGGCATCGCGACGCCGGCGCTCCGCTCCGGCTACTCGGAGGTGATCGAGCTCCGGAACACGTCGCGGAACTACTCGTACCAGATGACGGGACGGGTCGAGCGGGAATTCGCGGGAGGCTTCGGTGCCAGCCTGGCGTACACCTGGTCGCGGACCCGCGACGTGCAGTCACCCAGCCGGGTCAACACGACCGGCATCGCGATGTGGGCCGACGCGCGGGCCGTCTCGGGCCGCCACGACGATCCGACCCTCGGCATCTCGCTCAACGACGTGCCGCACCGCGTCGTCGCCTCGCTCGCGTGGACGGCGCCCTGGAAGGCGTGGACGACGCAGGTGGCGCTCTACTACGTGGGTGAGTCGGGCAGCCCCTTCACCTATCTCGCGACCGGCGCAAGCCGCCGGGGCGACCTGAACGCGGACGGCTCCAACGCCAACGATCCGATCTACGTCCCGGCGAGCGCGCTGGACACCACCCAGATCCGGTTTGCGCCGTTCACGCGGGACGTGTCCGGCACGAGCGAGACGGTCACGGCGGCGGCACAGGGCGCCGCCTTCGAGCAGTTCATCAGCCAGACGCCGTGCCTGAGCCGCCAGCGCGGGCGGATCGCGGCGCGCAACAGCTGCCGCGAGCCGTGGACCCACACGACGATTGCATCGGTTCGGCAGGGCATTCCGATCGGCCGGCAGGTGCTCGAGCTGGAGCTCGACGCCTTCAACCTGCTCAACCTCCTGAGCGACGGGTGGGGACGCTACCGGCTTGCGCGGCCCCGGATCCTGGAGCAGGTCGGCGAGGCGACCGATCCCGACGGGATGGCGCAGCCCGTCTTCCGCTTCGATCCCGGCTTCACGCGCTGGGAGACGCTCCCGGCCGAGTCGGTGTTCCAGCTGCAGGTGGCGGCGCGCTACCGGTTCTGAGCCCGCCGCGTCTCAGGACGCCCCGCCCGCCATCACGATCCCCTCGAAGCGCGGATCCCGCTGCAGGTCCTGGAAGAGCGGATCCATGATGTAGACGCGGATCGACCCCTCCGCCGCCGCCTTCCTGAGCCAGATGAACGTCTGGTCGTAGTCCCGGAGCCCGGCGTACACGAGGGCGACGCCGAACGCGCCGTGGCTCTGCGTGCGCCCCGCCAGCATGTCCGACAGCATCGCCTGCGCCTCGGCACGGCGCCCGCTCCGCGCGAGCACGTAGCCCATCAGCGCGGGGGCCATCCGGACGTCGCCGACCTGCATGGCCCAGCGCAGCTCGGCGATGGCCTCGGGCCACATCTGTTTGGTAGCGAAGCACTGGGCCCGGATGATGCCGGCCACGCCGGCGGGCGGGTGCAGCTCCTTGAGCGGTCGCAGGAGATCGAGCGCTTCGTCGCAGCGGCCATTGGCGCTGAGCGCCAGCGCCATCTCGCGGATGGCCGCGGCGGAGTAGGGATCGAGGGCGAGGCCGCGCCGGGCAGCCGCGAGCTGCTCGGCCGGGCGCCGCATGAGCATGTAGAAGCGCGCCAGTCCCTCGTAGCCGCGGTGCACCGCGGGGTCGAGGCTCACCGCGCGGCTGAGGGCCGCCTCCGCCGATGGCATGGCCAGCGCGGACCGGGCCCACCCGAGCGCCGAGTAGCCCTCCGCCAGCGAGTCGTCCAGCGCGATGGCCTCGAGCGCCTCGGCCTCCGCCCGACGGTACCAGCTCTTGTGGTCACCGGGCTGGCTGCCGGCCTCGTTGAGGTACAGCCATACCAGCGCCGCGTGCGCGGCCGCGAAGCCGGAATCGATGGCGATCGCCCGCTGGAGATACTCGATGCCCCGCCGGCGCCCCTCCATGGTGCGCACGAGCGCATCGTCCCGCCCCCGCAGGTACCACTCGTAGGCGACGACGCTCGAGGTTGCGACGGCGCGCGGCGGCTGCGGCGCTCCGCCGGGCCCAAGCCGGAGATCGAGCTCATCCGCCACCGCGCGGGCGATCTCGTCCTCGATCGCGAAGATGTCCCCCATGTCCCGGTCGTACGTCTCCGACCACCGGGTCGAGCCATCGTGCACGTCGATCAGTCGCACCTGCATGCGGAGCTTCGACCCGATCTTCTGGAGCCCCCCCTCGAGCACGTGCGACACCCGCAGGCTGTCGGCGATCTGGCGCACGTCGAGCTGCCGGTTCCGGAGGGCGCGCACCGAGGTGCTCGCGACGACGCGCAGCGAGCGGCCCCGGCTCAGGACGCCGATCAGCTCCTCGGTCATGCCGTCGGCCAGGGCGGCGTCGCCGGCGTCGGGACTCAGGTTGGTGAGCGGGAGGACCGCAAGCGAGGGCGGGGACGTCACGCCGGCGGCGGCCGGGGCTCGACGCCGCCCGAGGTAGCCGGCGCCGAGCGCTGCTGCCGTCACGAGCACGGCCGCGGCCGCAACGGTCATCGGACGCAGCCACCGCCGGCGCGCCGGCGTCGCCGCCCGCATGCCCGACATCTGGTCGAGCGCGGCCAGCACCGCATCGGCGCCCGCGGGCCTCGCTTCCGGATGCCGCGCGAGGCACGGCAGCACGATGGCCGCGAGCTCCGGCGGGCAATCGGCACGGCTTATCGCCGGCGGCGGCTCGGTGAGCCGCGCCAGCGCCACATCCCGCGGCGAGCCGGCGGCGAACGGCGGCCGTCCCTCGATCATCTCGTACATCACGAGCGCCGCGGCGTAGAGGTCCGCGCGGTGATTGACCGGCGAGCGCCCGTCGAGCTGCTCCGGCGCCATGTAGGCCGGCGTGCCGATCGCGGACCCGGGCGCCGTGACCTCGGCGTCGCCCGCGGCCTCGATCGCGCGGGCGATGCCGAAGTCGGCGACGACGGCGTTCTGGCCGCCGCTCAGCAGGATGTTGCCGGGCTTGATGTCCCGATGCACCACGCCGCGCGCGTGCGCGTAGGCCAGGGCCTCGAGCACGTCTCGCCAGATCCTGCACGCGTCCCGGATCGGGAGCGCGCCGTCGCGGCCCAGCCGCGCGCGCAGGGACTCGCCTGCGACGAACGGCATGACGTACCAGAGGAGGTGGCCGCCCGCATCGGCGCTCAGGAGGGGCACGATGTGCGGATGCTGCAGCTGGGCGACGAGCTGGATCTCGCGCCGGAACCGCTCGCCGCTGGTGGTGGCGGCGAGCTCCGGCGGGAGGACCTTGATCACGACCTGCCGGCCGAGGCCGACCTCGTCGGCCAGGAACACCCGACTGACCGAGCCGCCGCCGAGCTCCCGCTCGATGCGGTACCGTCCCTCGAGTGCGGCGGTGAGCTCCGCCGGGACGTCGGCGCGGCCGCGCGCCATCAGCGCCGCCGAGGCGGGCGCGATCACCTCGCTGGCGAGGCCGTCGAAGAACTCGTCGCCCGACTCGTGCGCCTCGAGCAGCGAGGCCAGCTCCCCGCGCAGCTCGTCGTCCTCCCCGCACACGCGCTCCAGGAACGCCGCCCGCTCCGGCCGCGGCACCGCGATGGCCTGGTCGAACAGGGCCGCGATCCGCTCCGCCCGTGTGAGCTCCATCAGTGGCCCCGGTTGAGGGGATTCGGTGTGTCTGGTGGTGAACGGCCCGGACCCGACGCTACAGCGTGTACGGACATTCCTCAAGAGGTCGGGCCGGGGGGTCACTCGCCTGGAGACGATATGCACGGACAGGACGGCCTGGCGTACCGGATGGTGGCGGGGGCGTGCCTCGTCACTCTGCTGCTCACGGCGTGCGACTCGGCCGAGCCCGCGGGGCCGGAACCACCCGGCGAGCCGGTGCAGGGAATGCGGCTGGAGGCGACGACGGACACGATGCTGACGGGCGCGGTGGGCACCACGCTCGCCGTCGTCCCGGTCGTGCGGGTGACGCTCAATGGCAACCCCGCGCCGGGGCGCGACGTCCAGTTCATGGTCTCCGGGG
>JAICUF010000087.1 GCA_025935995.1 Gemmatimonadales bacterium | reverse complement strand
CGGTGATCTCGGTGAACGTCCGGTCGGACGCCGAGTTGATGCCGGAGGCGCGCAGGGCAAACTCGCTCGGATTGCTGGCGTAGAACAGCGCGCTCTCATAGGACACGGCGCCGTCCTTGTACCACTGCATGAGCGACTGGTCGAACGACTGCATCCCGTAGGACACGGTGCCCTCGGCGATGAGATCGGGAATGTTGAGCGCCTTCTCGATGTCGCGGATGTTGTCCGCCACCGCCGCGGTGTTGATGAGGATCTCCGCCGCGGGCACGCGGCCGCGGCCGTCCTGGCGCGGCACCAGCCGCAGCGAGACGACCGCCTGCAGCGCGGTCGACAGCAGCGCCCGAATCTCCTGGTGCTGGTGCGGCGGGTAGAACGAGATGACGCGGGCGATCGTCTGCGTCGCGTCGGTGGTGTGCAGGGTGGAGAAGACGAGATGGCCCGTATCGGCTGCCTTGAGGGCCGTGTCCAGCGTCTCCATGTCGCGGATCTCGCCGAGCAGGATGACGTCCGGGTCCTGGCGGAGGACGTGGCGCAGGGCCGCGGCGAACGACAGCGTGTCGCTCCCGACCTCGCGCTGCGAGATGTTCGACATCACGTCGCGGTGCAGGAACTCGATCGGGTCCTCGATCGTGATGACGTTGACCCGGCGGTGGTTGTTGATGTGGTTGATCAGCGCCGCGAGTGCCGTGGACTTGCCCGAGCCGGTGATGCCGGTGACGAGCACGAGCCCGCGCGGCCGGAGCGCGATCTCCTCGAGCACCGGCGGGAGCAGGAGCTCCCGCACGGTCTTGACCTCGTAGGGGATGGCCCGGAACGCAAAGGCGAGCGTGCCGCGCTGCTGGTAGATGTTGGTGCGGAAGCGGCCGACGCCGGGGACGCCGATGGCGAAATCCGCCTCCTTCTTCTCGGCGAACTCCTTGACCTGGCGCGGCGTCATGATCTGCTCGGCCAGCGTCTTCAGGTCCTCGGGCTTGAGCGGCTGCATGTCGAGCGCCGTGAGCTCGCCGTTCACGCGCACGGTGGGCGCGCGGCCCACCTTGAGCAGGAGGTCGGAGCCGCTCCGCTGCACCATCTGGCCGATCGCCTGCTTGAAATTGAACGACTGCCCGCCCGCGGCCGGCGCGGCGGGGGCCGGCGCGCCCGATTCAGCCATTGGGATCCACCCGGAAGAGGGTCTGTCCGAACTCGACGGGCTGCGCGTCCTCGACCAGCACCTCGCGGATCACGCCCGCGATCTCGGCCTCGATCTCGTTCATGATCTTCATCGCCTCGATGATGCACACCGTCTGCCCCGGCGCCACGCGGCTGCCGAGCTTGACGTAGGCATCGGCCCCGGGCTCGGGAGACTTGTAGAAGGTGCCCACCATCGGCGACTTGATGTCCTTGAGATTCGCGGCCGGGGCGCCCGCGCCTTCGGCGCGGGGGGTGGCCGGAGCGGACCCGGCGGGCGGTGCGGCCGGGAGCGGCGCCGGGTGGTGATGCATCATCGGCATCGCCGTCATCCCGGAGGGCGAGCCGGTACGGGTGATCACCACGCCGGTGCCGAACCAGCCCTTGATCTCGATCGAGCCGATCTCGGGCGACTCGCGCAGCAGCTCGGCCAGCCGCTTCACGTCCTTCATGTCCACCGACTTGATGCCGGGCATGCTCTGGAGCAGCTCGGCCAGCTGCCGCATCTCCTCGGGGCTCATGCTGGCGTCGGCGCTCATACGCGCGTCAGGTACTTGTCTTCACGGCGGTCGACGCGGATCACCTCGCCCTCCTCGATGAAGAGTGGGACCTGCACGGTGGCGCCGGTCTCCAGCGTGGCCGGCTTGGTGCCGCCCGTCGCGGTGTCGCCCCGGACGCCGGGATCGGTGCGGGTGATGCGGAGCTCGACGAAGACGGGCAGCTCGACCAGGATGACGGTGTCGTTGTGCACCAGCCCCTCGCACTCCATGCCTTCCTTCAGATACTTGAGCTGATCGGCGCCGATGATCTCGTCGGTCAGCATGATGTCGTCGAAGGTCTGCTGATCCATGAAATGGTAGAAGTGGCCGTCGGCATAGGAAAACTGGATTTTCCGCCGCTCGAGGCGCACGTCCTGCACCCGCTCGCCCGCGTTGAAGGTGCGGTCGATGACCGCTCCGGTCCGGATGTTCTTCAGCTTGGTCCGGACGAACGCGCCGCCCTTCCCCGGCTTCACGTGCTGGAAGTACACCATCTGGTAGAGCGCGCCCTCGAAGTCCACCACCAGGCCGTTCCGGAAATCCGCCGTTGACGCCACAGTCACTCCCGCATGAGTTCGATCAGGTCCGTCTGATTGTCGGAGAGGCAGACGGGCCCGTCCGGGCTCAGGTAGACATCATCCTCGAGCCGGACGCCGCCCCAGCCGGGACGATAGACGCCCGGCTCGACCGTGACCACCGCGTGCGCCGGCAGCGGGTCGGTGGCGGTGGCGGCGAGGCGGGGCGCCTCATGGACCTCGAGCCCGAGCCCGTGGCCCAGCGAGTGACCGAAGGCATCGCCGAAGCCGCGCGCGGCGATCAGGTCGCGCGCGAGGGCATCGGCATCCCGTCCGCTCATCTCGGCGCGCATGCCGGCGAGCGCCCGCTGCTGCGCGGCGCGCACGGTCTCGTACACGGCGCGCTGGCGCGCGTCGGCCCGGGCCCCTACGACGACAGTGCGGGTGAGATCGGCGCAGTATCCGTCCACCTGGGCACCGAAGTCAAGCAGGAGCCAGTCGCCGCGCTCGATCGTGCGGGTGCTGGTCCGCGCATGCGGCAGCGCCGAGCGCGGCCCGGACGCCACGATGGTCTGAAAGGGATGCCATTCGCTGCCGCGCTCCCGGAGGGCCGCCTCGAGCCGGGCCGCGACGGCGAGCTCGGTCTCGCCCGCGCGCACCGTCGGCAGCACCTGGGCAAGGGCTCCGGCCGCGAGCTCCGCGGCGCGGCGGATCGCGTCCACCTCGTCCGGATCCTTGATCACCCTGAGGCGCTCCACGATGCCGTTCGTGGACTGCACTCTGAGGCGCGGCATCGCCGCCAGGCGTTCGGCATCGCGCAGCGTGAGGCTCTGCGCCTCGACACCAACGATCGGGACCGCCGCCGCCGCGATGACGCGCGCCAGGCGGTCCCAGACGCTCGCACGATCGATCTCCACGCTGGCGCTGTCACCCACCTCCTGTGCGGCCTGCGTCTCGTAGCGGAAGTCCGAGATGAAGAACGTGCGGTCGCGCGTGAGGAGGAGGAGCGCCGAGGTTCCGGTGAAGCCGGTGAGATAGCGCACGTTCGGCAGGTGGGTGACGAGCAGCGCATCGAGCTCCTCGATCTCGAGGGCCCGGCGGGCCGCCGCCTGACGGACCCGCCGCCTATCGGCCGTCACGGAGCGCCGCCACGAGCGCCTCGAAGCCGAGCAGATAGCTCCGGGCCCCGAAGCCGGCGACGACACCGATGGCCAGATCCGCCAGCAGTGAGCGGCGGCGCTCGGGCTCCCGGGCAAAGATGTTGCTCACGTGGACTTCGACGAAGGGAACGCGGACGGCGAGCACGGCGTCGCGGAGGGCCAGGCTCGTGTGGGAGAAGGCGCCCGCGTTGATCAGGGCGCCGTCGGCGCTGCCGGGCAGGCGCTGCACCGCGTCGATCAGCGCGCCCTCATGATTGGACTGGAGCCACTCGACCCCGGCACCGGCAGCGGCGGCCGCCGTGCGCACCGCGGCTTCGATCTCGCCCAGCGTGGTCCGACCGTAGAGCGCGGGCTCGCGCGTGCCCAGCAGATTCAGATTGGGGCCGCTCAGGACGGCGATGCGCATTCAGCGCTTCAGATTCTGCAGCCAGGCATGGAACTGTTCGAGATCGTCGTCCTCGCGGGCGGCGGCGCGGCGCGGAGCAGGCTCCGCCGCCAGCGGTGCGGCATCGAAGAATGCGTCGAACGACATTCCGTCGGCCGCGCCGGGCGATCCGGCGGGCACCGCGGGCGGGACGGGTGAGCTGTCGTCGCCGAAGACGGCGCTGAGCGAGAGGCGGTCATCGGCGGGCCGGGTGGGCTCGCCGCTCGAGGCGGGCGCTCCGGCATCCGGTGCGGCTTCCTGCCGCGCCACGGGCGACCATCCGACGACGGCGGCCGGCCGGGCGGCGAGCAGATCCCGGAACATCGCCGCGACGGTGCGGCCATCCGGGCCGGCGGCGTAATCCGGCGCGGACTCGAGGGCGGCTTCGACCGGCGCCGCCGCGGTCTCGAGCGCCGCCACCTTGTCCCGAAGCCGCGTGTCATCCGGCTGGCGGAGATACAGCTCCCGGTAGATGGTGAGCGCCTCGTGGGCGTGGCCCTGCTGCAGGTAGAGCTCCGCCATCGATTCGGTGACGACCAGCGCCGGCTCGAGCGGCTCGGGCGCCAGGGGCGCGGGTTTCGGCGCCGGCTCGTCGGACACCTGCTGATCATAGGCCGGTTCGTCATATGCCGGCTCGTCGTACGCCGGCTCGTCGTACGCCGCTTCGGAGGCCACGGGCTCCTCTGCCACCTCCGGCGCGTCCGGCTGTTCCAGCCCTTCCGGCGCGGCGTCGGCAGCCGCAGGCTCCGACGGCGCCTCGAGCTCGGGCCACGCTGGCGCGGATTCCGGCGCAGCCCAGCTGTCGGCCGTGATCTCCTGATCCGCCGACATCGGCGTCCACTCGGGATCGGGCAGCTGCTCGGCAGGAAGCTCCACGGTGGGCTGCTCGCGGAAATCGTCCAGCTCGCCCAGATCCTCGAACGCATCGTCCGACGGCCCGGCGAGATCGGCGGCGGCATCGGGCGACTGGAACTCCCCGGCGCCGGTCGATCGAAGATCCAGCTCGTCGGCATGCTCCATGGGCGACGACGACGGCGGGGCCGGGACGAGCTCCTCGGCCACCGGATCGAGCGGGCTCGCGGTATCGAAGGCGAGGTGCACGGGATCGTCCGCGGCGATCTCGGCCACGGGCTCGAAATCGTGTCCGGCGCCGGGTGTCTCGAGCTCGACCGGCCCGGACTCGATCGGCGACGCATCCATCGAGGCCGCCGAGGCGATTTCCGCCGGCATCTCCGCCGTCAGCATTTCACCGGTCATCGATTCGACGGCACGGCCGGCATCGTCCCGGACTATGCCGATCGCGTTCCGACGGGCGTCCTCGACGCGCGTGAGCTGGGCGCGCGCCTCGTCGTTGCTCCGGTCGATGGCGAGGAGCTGGCGCAGCCATCCTTCCGCTTCGTCGAAGCGCAGATGCCGCTCGGTGATCTCCGCCAGCGCCTTGAGCGCGATGACGTTTTCGCCGTCGAGCTCGAGCACGCGACTGAAGGCCGCCTCGGCCGCGGGGTCGTCGCCCAGGTCGAGATGGCACCGGCCCAGCACGATGCTCGCGGGGATGTAGTCGGGACGGCGGCCGAGGCCCTCCGCCAGCACGTCGAGGGCGCGCTGCGGCTCCTTCATCTTCCGGTAGGCCTCGGCCAGCGGCGCGAAGGTGAGGCCCTGCGGGTTTTCCCGCCACAGGCTTTCGAGCTTGGCGATCTCGCTGGTGGACATCCCGATTCCGCTGGCTGGACGGTGGACGAAGAGGGCCGAGACGCCAGGCCTAAGTTGTTGCGGCGGTTCGACTCAGACTAGCGGGCCCGCGCGGCGCTGTCAACCATGGCGCAGCGCCGCGGACTTGAGGTTGTCCGTTGCCGGGCTTAAGCTTACGGCTCTCGATTTTCACCTCCGGGGAGTGTCGACGTCCGCTTATGATGCAAGCGTTCCGCAACAGCACGAAGGTCATCGCCGTCGTCTTCGCCGTCATCCTGCTCGTGTGGCTCCTGGGCGAGGTGAGCGGCCTCGGGAACAGCATCGGCTCGTCGGGCGCACGCACCGTCGGCCGGATCAACGGCACGTCGATCGACACCCGGACCTACGAGGCGCGGGTCCGCCAGGTGACCGACCAGCAGCAGCGGGCCAACCCGGCGGCGCTCACCCTCGAGGACCAGCAGCAGATCCGCGACCAGGTCTGGGAGGAGTTCCTCGCCACCAATCTCCTGGAGACGCAGTACAAGCAGCACGGCCTGACGGTGACCGACGACGAGGTCGCCGACGCGGTCAAGAACAACCCGCCGCCCGAGCTCCAGCAGTCCCCCGACTTCCAGACCGAAGGCAAGTTCGACATGGGCAAGTACCAGCGGTGGCTCACCTCGAGCGCCGCGACGCCCTACATCGATGCCATCGGGGCGCAGTATCGGGACATCCTTCTCCGGAGCAAGTTGCTCCGCATCGTCACCGCCGACGTGGTCCTCTCCGACGCCGCGCTCTGGGAGCATTACCGCGACGAGCACGAGCAGGTGAAGATCGGCCTCACGGCGATCGTGCCGAGGAACGTGATTCCCGACAGCGCCGTGTCGATCACGCCCGAGGAAGTCAACGCATACTACCGGGCGCACGAAGCCGACTTCAAGCGCCCCGCGACGGCCTACCTCAGCTTCGTACGGCTGGACCGCACCCCGTCGGCGGCGGACACGGCGGCGGCGCTGGAGCGGATCCGGAAGATCCGCGAGGCGATCGTGGGCGGCGAGCCGTTCGACGAGGTGGCCAAGCGGGAAAGCTCGGACACGGTGTCCGGCAACAAGGGCGGCGACCTCGGCGAGTGGACCAGGGGCCAGTTCGCGCCGGCGTTCGATTCCGTCGCGTTCTCGATTCCGCTCAAGACGCTCTCGCAGCCGGTCCTCACGCAGTTCGGCTACCATCTCCTCGAGATCACGAGTCGCACGGGCGACAAGGCCAAGGGCCGGCACATTCTGGTGCCGATCGAGCTGACCGGCGCGCACCGCGACAGCATCGACGCCGCGACCGACACGCTCGATCGCGTGGCCTCGAATGCCACCGACGCCAGCGCGCTCGACAGCGCGGCGCGCGCGCTGCGCCTGCCGATCGGGCGGACGGCGCCGGTTCCCAAGGGGAGCCGCGCGCTCGTGGGCCAGACCGTCGTGCCCGACGCCGGCGTCTGGGCCTTCCAGGCGAAGCCCGGCCAGGTGAGCCAGGTGATCGAAGCCCCGGACGCGGCCTATCTCTTCCGCCTCGACAGCATGGACGCGGAAGGCATCCCGCCCATCGAGCGGATCCGGCCGGCCGTCGAGTTCGCCGTTCGCGATCAGAAGAAGCGCGCCCTCGCGCGCCGGGTGGCGGAGGACTATCTCAAGCGCGTCGGCGAAGGCAGCACCCCCGAGCAGGCCGCCAAGGCTCTCAACCTGGCGCACCGGGAGTTCGGGCCGTTCAACCGGCTCTCTCCACCGCTCGACATCCCGCAGATCGTGGGCACCGCGTTCGGGCTCGAGGCGGGACAGCGGAGCGGCGTGATCGAAACCAAGGACGGACTCTACGTCATCCAGGCGCTGGAGCACATCCCCGCCGACTCCGCCGCATTCGTGAAGGATCTCGACGCCTACCGCGCGAGCACCATCCGGAGCGTCCGGGAAGAGCGCGTCCGGCAGTATCTCGCCGCGCTGCGCGCGCAGGCCAAGGTCGTGGACAACCGCGATCAGGTCTACCAGCAGCAGAACACCGCCCAGCAGCAGGCGCCGCTCACGCCGTCGTGAGGCGCTGGCCGGGACCAAGCGAAACGGGCGCCCACCTGGGCGCCCGTTTCGCATCCGGCAGCGTCTCAGCGGAGCGTCACTGCGAGAGCCGCTTCGGCTCCCCCGACCCGCTCGGCGGCGTCTGCCGCTCCGTCGCGTCGAACTGGCGCGGCGGAAGCTGAGTGCGATGCTCGTCGCCCATGATGGCGTCCGAGGTGTCGGTCAGGCTGCGCTTGAACTCGCGGATGCCTTTGCCGATCGATCCGCCCACCTCCGGCAGCCGCTTGGCGCCGAAGACGAGGAGGACCACCACCATGATGAGGAGGATTTCCCACACGCCGAGGTTGCCCACAATGCCTCCTAGAAGAGCGAGCGTGCGATCAGGTACGCCAGCACCACGCCAATGAGGCTGAGGAGCGAGACGTGCAGCCCGACCGGCCCGAGGGTGAAGTTTAGCACCAGGAGGTCGGCAGAGACAGGCCCGAACGTCGGCGTCCAGGAGCTGGTGAAGAAGGTCTTGGCCGCGCTGTCCGGCAGCCACTGCCTGAGGAAGAACGTGAGAAACCCGCCGGCAATGAAGCCGGCGACGAGGACGCCGGCATAGAAGCCGGGCCGGTGCGGTCCACTGGCCATCAGCGCCTGCGCTCCAGGACATAGGTGACGCTCGCCCGGAGGGCATCCCGGGCAGGCGAAGGGGACAGCGACTCCAGCTCGGCCTCGGCCTGCTGCGCGAAGCCGTGGGCCCGCTCCCGCGCGTAGGCGAGGCCTCCCGCATCCTCGACGAGCCCGACCACCCGCCCAATCTGCTCGTCCGTCGGCTCTTCGGCGAGCATCAGCTGCGCGACCTCGCGGCGGCCACGCTCCCCCATGCGCGGCAGCGCGGCAATCAGGGGCAGCGTGACCTTGTGCTCCCGGAGGTCCAGTCCCGACGGCTTGCCGGTCATCGCCTCGCCTTCGGTGTAGTCGAGCAGGTCGTCGACGATCTGGAAGACCATCCCCAGCGCGCTTCCGAACCGGCGGATCGCGGCGCGGGCCGCGGGCTCGCCGCCGATGGCGCCCACCTCGCACGCACCGGAGATGAGCGACGCCGTCTTGGAGCGGATCAGAAGATCGTACTGCTCCTCGGTAAACGCGAGTGGATCGTGCGACATGAGCTGCCGCATCTCGCCCACGGTCATCTCGTTGGTGACGCGGCTCAGGACCCGGAGGGGCTCGAGGTCGTCCAGCCGGACCAGCTCGATGACGGCGCGGGAATAGAGATAGTCGCCCATGATCACCGAGACCTGGTGACTGAAGAGCGAGTTGATCGTCGGCATCCCGCGGCGGAGCACCGAGTGGTCCACCGAATCATCGTGCACCAGCGTGGCGAGGTGAATCAGCTCCACCACCGCGCCCAGGGTCACGGCGCGGGGATGCGGCCCGCCGCTCGCCTCGTCGGCCAGCAGGACGAGCGTGGGCCGGAAGAGCTTCCCCTGCATCTGCAGGAGATGGGCGTTGACCTCGGTGATGAGCCCGAAGTCCGCCTCGATGATCCGCCGGATCTCCTTCTGGACCCGCTCGAGCCGCGGACCCAGCGGCCGCTGGAGGTCGTCGAGGCTGGGGGCGGCGGCCGGCGAGCTCACGGCGTCGGGCCGGCCGCGAGGCGATGGACACGCTCGCCCAGATCCATGAAGCGGATATCGACCGCGAGCGCGCGCTCGTAGCTCGCCATCGCCTCGCGCCGCTTCTCCTGCGCCTCGCAGGAGCGTCCCAGCCAGTAGAGCGCCCCGATCTTCTCGTCGTCCCCGGCGTCGAGCCCATCCACCGCCCGGCGGAGGATCGTCTCGGCGATGGCGAACTGGCCCTTGTCGAAGAAGGTGAGCCCGAGGGCCTCGGAGGTGCGGAGCCGGCCGTCCGGCGAGCGCAGCGCCTTCTGGAACTCCGCGATGGCCTCGTCGAGCAGTCCCATCTCGCGGAAGGCGACGCCGAGATCGTAGTGCGCCTCGTAGTCGTCGGTCTCGATGTTCTCCTCGATGCCGCGCTTGAACTGCGCCAGCGTCTCCTCGAAATCGCGCTGCTCGTCGCCGGTGGGGCGCTCGCCCTCGACGCGCATGCGCGTGTTGCGGCGGGGGCCGCTGTCGAGGATCATCGAGCCGAGGTCGACGAAGGCCGCGTCGGTGGAAACGGCCTCGCGGCGCGAGGCAGGCGCCGGTGGCGGAGGCGGGGCGGGCGCCGGCGCAGGACTCCCCCGCGGAACCGCAGGAGGCGCGGCGGCCGAGCGTGCCGCGGGGCCTTCGCCCCGGAGGGCCGCGATCGCGGCGACGGCGCGCGCGTTGTCCGGCTCGTGCTCGATGACGCGGCCGTAGACCGCGACCGCCTTGTCCACCGCTCCGTCGCGCGCGAGCGTATCGCCGAGCTGCAGATAGGCGTCGAGCAGCCGGGTGCGGTCGCCGCTCCTGAAGGCGAGCTCGACGCGCTTCTGCTGGAAGCGGATGCTTTCCGGGTCGAGCCAGATGAGCGCATCGACGGCGTCGAGTCCCTCCGCCCACGCCTCGGCCTGCGCATATCCCTCGAGCGCGAGCTCGTATTCCTCGCGGGCCCGCTCCGTCTCGTCGTTGGTGAGGAGCGCGTCGGCGAGCGCGCGATGTCGGGCCGGGTTCGCCGGATCGTCGAGGACCGCCTCCTCGAGCTCGACGATGCTCGGGGCCGAGACCGCCGCCGTCGCGGGCTCATCCAGCTCGTCCTCCGCGGGCGCCACGTCGGCCGGCGTCCCGCCGTCGATGTATGGCAGCTCCGGCGCCGTGGCGGTCGGTCCGACCTCCGCATCGGCCTCGATCTCCTGGCTGTGCCACAGGGCGTCTGCCGGCTCGGCCTCGGCGAACGACTGGTCCACCGGCAGCATGCCGGGCTCGCCCAGCGGCTCTTCGGCCATGCCGGAGTAATCGAGGATCAGCTCGGTATCGTCGGGACGCGCGTCCAGCTCGAACCCCGGAACTGCGTCGGAGTCGAGCGCGAGGTCCACCGGAACGGTGTGGTCCAGCTCCAGGCCATCGGCGACCGCATCGGGAGCCGGCGGCTCGGTCCCGAGCTCCGCGGCCGAATCCAGCACGAGACCATCGAGCATCGTGGCCGACGCAGCCGCCTCCTCCGCGATGGCGGAGTCGAGACCGGTGATCTGGTCCACCGCCTCGACGTCGAGGCCGTCGAGTGACGTACCGAGACGGTCGTCCATCAGGTCGAGCGGCGCCACCGGCTCGTCGAGCTGGGCGGCGCTGGTCGTGATGAATCCCTCGGCGGGCGCGATCGGCTCCGCGACCTCGGGCTCCGCCCGCTGGAGGCCCGGCGCGGGCGGCACCGCACGAGCCGGCGGCGCCTCGAAGCCGGTGTCGAGGAAGATGAGATCGTTGGCACGCGCCGGCGCCGGCTCGGGCGCCTCGCCCGGCAGCTCGATGTCGATCGCATTGAGCCGCTCGCGCGTGGCGCGCGCGCCATCGCGGTCGCCGCGGGCCTCGAGCTCCGTCGCCATCTTCTCGAGCTGCTCGCGCGCTTCGTCGTCGCGCGACGCGGCACGCAGCAGCTCGACCAGCATGAGCCGGATGTCCTGGTTGGCCGAGAACTGGTCGGCAAAGCTCTTGACCGAGCGGAACGCGTCGTCGAGCTGGTTGAGCGCGTTCATGCGCTCGATGTACTCGATGAGGTTTCGCTTGGCCTCCATCACCACGTTCTTCCGCGCGTGGAGCTGGGCCAGCTTCAGGTACGTCTGCACCCGCCCCGGATTCACCCGGAGGATCTTGCCGCAGAGCGCGATGGCGTTGTTGAGGAACCCCTGGTCGGCGTAGAGATCGGCCGCGCGCTCGTAGGAGCGGACAGCGGCCGCGGGATCGTTCAGCTTGATGTGAAGATCGCCGACGCGATTGTACAGCGAGAGGTCGGGCGTCGACTCGCGGCCCGACTCGTACTCCTGAATGGCCTTGACGTAGACATCGATCGCCCGCCGCCAGTCCTCCTTCTGCTCATACTTCCGCGCCGTGTCCTTGAGCTTTTCGAGGTTCATTCGGCTCGGCGATGCGAAGGGGAAAGAGGCGATGGCGCTTGGGGTT
>JAICUF010000007.1 GCA_025935995.1 Gemmatimonadales bacterium | reverse complement strand
CTTCCGGTGACGGTGGCCGGCCCAGGCGGTTACGGAGGCGGTAGCGCGCGGACGAGCCGCCCGTCGAGCCGGAACGGCTCGCGGTGCACCACTTTCCAGCGCTTCGCATCCGGGTGGGACGGGTTGAGCAGGAAGTTCCGCTCCCGGGGCACTACGACGGAGGGCACCGACAGGATTCCGGGATTCCCGGCGCCCTCGACCCACGCGCGCCCCAGTGCCTGCGTCGACTCCGGCGCCGGCATCGCATCCCATCCGCGCGGCATCGCCGTGAGCTCGAGCGACTGGACCGGCAGGTCGTCGGGGATCTCGATCTCGTAGCTCACGACGTCGGCCGGGAAGGTGTCGAAGTCCACGTGCACCAGCTTCTCGAGCACCGCGAGCGACAGGTGGGCCGATGTGTAGACCATCGGCGTGCCGCGCGGATTCCAGCGCCCGCTCGCGCGGCGCGCGCCTTCACCGTCGAGCGGCGGATGCCGGGCCGGGCCGAGGCGCCAGACGCGCATGGCTCAGTACACGCCGCCGGCGATGCGGAGCAGCTCCTCCTCGACGATGCGACCGCCCGCCTCGGTGTCGAGGAGCGCCAGCGGCACCACGCCGCCCAGCCCCCGGCTCGGCCGGCGGAGCCAGGCGCGCGCCTTCTCGGTGTCGCCGAAGGTCGCCTCCGCCGAGGCCAGCGTCCGCGCGACCCGCGCGGCCTTCTCCGATTCCTCGGCCGTGAGCGGCTGGTGCTTCTGCTTCCGGAGCATGAGCGTGCGGCGGGGGATGATGAGACTGTAGACCTCGTCCCGCGTCAGGCTGCCGCGGGTGACGAACTGCTCGACCGCGGCGGCGGGAATGCCGTCGCGCAGGGTGCGCATGAGGTCGAGCTCGGAGCGGACCCGCCGGTGCAGCACGGGCGCCCCCCCGAGCTGCTCGGCAACCTTGATGGCGGGTGCGGACATGGGCCTCCAGTGCAGAGTTGCTCAGAAAGATAGGCAAGTCTGCACCACCGGTCCAGTCGCGGCCGGGACGCCCTACCCGGCGGGGAGCCGCACCGGCTCGGCGTCGATCGCCGCCGGCACCAGCCAGAAGGCGTCGCCGTCGAACCAGAACAGCGCCGACTGCCCCCACCGCTCCGCCAGCGCCCGCGCCTCCTCGCGGCCGAGTTCCACGGCGTACCCTTCCTCGCAGTGGGAGCCGTCGGGTGAGAGCCCATCCACTCGCACGTGCCGGACGCCGCGCGCCGAGAGCTCCTGTGCCTCGCGCCGGAGCCGCGCCTCGTTTTCCGCCGCGGGGGCCGGCCGGCCGTGCGGATTGAACGGGGTCACGATCCCGAACGCTCCGGCCGGCAGCAGCGCCCGCAGCTGCTTCCGGTCGGCCGGCACGAGCGGCTCCGCCAGCCAGATGCGGAACGGCTCGGCCACCCGGAACTCGAGCACCGCCTCCTTGTATTCCGGCCACGCGGGGTCCTGCGCCGCAGGACTCCGCGACCTCGGGCTCCGTGCCTCGGATCGGCTCACCGCGGCGCCCGCTACCGCTCGAAGCGGCTCGTGAGCTCGATCCGCGCCGTCGAGCCGGCGGCGACCACCACGTCGCGGTCCTTCGTCTCCACCGCGCGCTGAGCGCCGACGGCACCGCCGAGCACGCCGCCGATCACCGTTCCCTTGCTGCCGCCGAGCACCCGCCCCGCGACCGCGCCGACTCCGGCGCCGGCGCCGACCTTGGCCACGTCATTCACGTTGGTCTTCCGTCCCACCAGCGTTCGCGGCACCCGCACCGTGCCCGCCAGCGGATAGCTCTGCCCGCCGATCTCGACGCTCTCGGCCGCGAGCCGCAGCGTGCCGGTCTCGTCGCTCTTGTTCTCCGATTCATGAATGGCAGAGATGCGGAGACGCACCGTGGACCCTGCGGGGATCACCACGCGGCCGTCGCCGTCCTTCACGTCGGCCGACACGCGGGCGGTGACCGACTCGCCGGCCTTGTCGGTGGCGGAGGAGATGCGGGAGCTGGTGACGGCGGTGATGGTGGTGCCCGCCGCGAGAGCGTGGCCGGTTTCGCTGCGGCTGCCGGACGCCTTCGCGCCGCCGCCGCCGGCGTCCCTGTCTCCCAGCGGGTGCGTGCTGTCGCCGGGCAGCATGCTGAGGTCGCGGCCCGCACTGTCGGCGGCGGCATCCTGCCGGTCGCCCCGGCCGCACGCCAGGAGGGCGAGGGCGCCGATCGAGATCAACGTCATTCGTCGCATGGCTTTCGCTCCACTCATCGGGGGTTCGCTGGCCGCTATATAGCGCGGAGTGCCTCCGGCGGGCGGTGTCCCCCACCACACGGGTTGCGGTCGCCCCGCCCGGCTCCGATCTTGGGGCACCCTCCACCCGGATCCCCATGCGATTCCCCTCGGTGAGCGCGCTCGTCGATCGCGCCGGCGCTGCGGCACGGCGCTTCCCCTGGACCCTGACCGCCGCGGCGCTCGCCGCCGCCCTGGCCTGCACCGGCACGGTGGACGACGGCCACGAGGACCGCTGGGTGCGACTCGCACTCAGCGTGATGCTGGCGATCCCCTTGTCCGCCGCCGTCTCGCTCACGGCCGAGCGGCGCGGGTGGCGGCGAATGACGGTCGTCGGGCTGCAGCTCGCCGGTATCGCGCTCATCGCCCTCTTCTACCGGACCTGGCCCGGGCCCGGTGAGGACTGGGAGATGGTGCGCTATCTCCAGCTGAGCGCCGCGTTCCATCTGCTGGTGGCGGTGCTGCCGTTCATCCGCGGGCCCGAGACCGGCGCCTTCTGGGACTACAACCGCCAGCTCTTTCTGGCGTTCCTCCGGGCCGGCGTCTTCTCCGCCGTCCTCTTCGTCGGCCTCGCGATTGCGCTGGGCGCGCTCGACAAGCTGTTCGGCGTGCACGTGCCTCCCGACACCTACCTGCAGCTCTGGCTCGTCATCGCCCTGCTCGGCAACACCTGGCTCTTCCTCGCGGCGCTGCCCGAGGACGTGACGACGCGCGACGACCCCGCCTATCCGCGCGCGCTCAAGATCTTCACGCAGTACGTGCTGACCCCGCTGGTCGGCGTCTATCTCGTCATCCTCACGGCGTATCTCGCGAAGATCATCATCACGCGCGAGTGGCCCTCGGGATGGATCGGCTGGCTGGTGGGAAGCGTGTCGGTCAGCGGAATTCTCGGATTCCTGCTGGCCCACCCGCTCAGGCAGAGCGAGCACGAGGGATGGATCAGGATCTACGCGCGGTGGCTCTTCGTGGGACTCATTCCGGCGGCGATCATGCTGCTCCTGGCACTCGGCAAGCGGATCGGGCCGTACGGACTGACCGAGCTCCGCGTGATCGCCCTCGTGCTCGGCGTCTGGCTCCTCACCGTCGCGGTGACGTACACCCTCCGGCCGGCGAGCGGCATCCGGCTCATCCCGCTCTCGCTCGCCGCGATTCTGGCCGTCCTCATGGCGGGGCCGATGAACGCGACCCGGCTCTCCGTCCGGAGCCAGACGCGACGGCTCGAGCACCTGCTTGCACGGCCGAACGGCGCCGATGCCCGGCGCGAGCTCGCCGCGGCGACGCGCTACCTCGTGGAGCGCCACGCCCGCGGAGTGCTCCAGCGGAATTTCGGAGTGCCGATGCCCGCCGACACGGGCCGGCTCGGCTATGGCAGGGCAGACTCGATCGCGGCGCGGCTTCTCGCGGCGAAGAACATCCCCTACGAGCCGGAGGAGCCGGCCGGGCGTTACCGCACCGCGTCCCGTCCCTCACATTCCGCGCTCGAGACGGCAGGGTACGTGTGGCTCGTCGACATGAACGCCAGCGACACCGGGACGGTGCGGATCGGGGCAGATTCGGTGCGGTACGCGAGCGATCCGGCGCGGACCACGCTCACGGTCACGAGCGGCGCGGGGGACACCCTCCGCTTCGATGTGCGGCCCGCACTCGCGATGGTGGCTGACAGCGGGCGCGGCGAGCCGGTGTGGGACAGCACGGCGGCCCGGATCCCCGCGCGCTCGGCGCGCCTCCGGGGGCTACTTGCGCTCGAGCAGGTAAGCCGCAACGGGCGCGACAGCGCGCCCGGCTGGTGGTCGGGTCAGCTGCTCCTGGCCCCGCGGTAGAGCGCCGGAAGCTCCCGCTTCAACCGCTCGAGCTTCGGTGCATCGTTGTAGACGATGTACGGCTGGTCGGGGTGATGATCGGCGTAGTCCTGATGGTACGCTTCGGCCAGGTAGAATCCCTTCAGCGGGTTCACCTGGGTCACGATCGCCTTGGCGAACACCTTCGACCGGTTGAGCTGCGTGATGTACGCCTCGGCGGTGCGCTTCTGCGCGTCGCTGGTGTACCAGATGGCGGAGCGGTACTGCGGGCCGTGATCGGGGCCCTGGTAGTTGAGCTCCGTCGGATCGTGCGCCACCGAGAAGAACACCCGGAGCAGCTCTGCGTAGGTCACCTGCGACGGGTCGAACACGACGCGAACCGACTCCGCATGCCCGGTGGCGCCGGTGCTCACGGCCTCATACCCGGCCGTCGCGGCGCCACCGCCCGCATAACCCGATTCCGCCAGCTTCACGCCCCTGACGTGCTCGAACACGAGCTCGATGCCCCAGAAACAGCCACCGGAGAACACCGCCACCTCGTCCGCCGCGCGGTCCGGCGCCGGCTGAGCCGCGCCGACCACCGCGGCGGGCAGCGGTCCGAGCTGCGCCGGGGCGGCGCGCCGCGTCAGCCCGACCAGGCCCACCACGACTCCGGCGCACGCCACGAGCGCCCCACCGTTGAGTCTGATCACCGGGTCTTTTCTCCCTTCGCGGCGAAGAGCCGCTCGTACTGCGCGTAGCCGGCTTCCTTGAGCTTCGCGGCCGGAATGAACCGGAGCGCCGCCGAGTTCATGCAGTAGCGGAGCCCGGTGGGACGGGGGCCGTCGTTGAAGACGTGGCCCAGGTGCGAGTTGCCGTGCACCGACCGCACCTCGGTCCGATCCTCGACGAGCTGGTGATCGGAGCGGGTCGCGAGGTTCTTCGGCTCCAGCGGCTTCGTGAAGCTGGGCCAGCCGGTCCCGGAATCGAACTTGTCGAGCGAGCTGAAGAGGGGCTCCCCCGAGACGATGTCCACGTAGATCCCGGCCTCGTGGTTGTTCCAGAAGGCGTTCTGGAACGGAGTCTCCGTCGCGTCGTGCTGGGTCACCTCGTACTGGATCGGGGTCAGCCGGCGGCGGAGCGCGGCATCATCCGGGCGGGGATTCCGGGCCTGACAGCTGGCGCCGACGGCCGGAAGAGCGAGTGCCGCGCCCAGGGCCAGGGCGGCTCGGGTCCAAAGGGTTCTCGACGGGCTCACAGATCCTCCGTGCAGGGTTTCTTCGGATACCCACCAGTATACGCCGGCGGGCCCCAAACGGTTCGCGAAGGGCCAACGGCCGCCCTGGCTGATCCGTACTAGCTCTCGTTCCGGTACCCGCCCATCCCACCGAGAGGCTGTTCCGCATGCCGCACCCGCTCCGCCGGCTGCTCCTGCCGGTTCTGCTCGCCGCCCTGACGCTGCCGGCGGGTCTCGGCGCCCAGGTCGGCGCCACGACCGACATCATCACCGGCGTCATCAGCGACACCGCCGGCCGGCCCCTGGCCGACGCGACGGTCGAGGCGCTCTCGCTGGAGACGCAGATCACCCGCCGGCAGACCACCGACGGCCGCGGACGCTTCACGATCGTCTTCCCCGACGGCGGCGGGCAGTATCAGATGACGGCGCGCATGATCGGCATGGCGCCGCACAGCGCGACGCTCACGCGGCAGGCGGACGAGGACCGGCTGGTCTGGAACGTGAAGCTCGGGACCTCGATCATCGAGCTCGAGGCGGTGACGGTGCGCGGCGTGCGCCGGCCGGTGCGGGCGCCCGACCTGCCGACCCCGGGATCGACCGAGCGCGTGCTCACGCCCGACAACGTGGCCCGCCTGCCGATCGACGCCAACGACCTCACCGCGCTGGCCACGCTCGTGCCCGGCGTGGTGGCGCTCCAGGGCACCGACTCGACCGCCGCGGCCTTTTCCGTGGCGGGACAGCGGGCCGACGCCAACGCGGTGACGCTCGACGGCCTCCTCTTCGGCTCGGGCTCCGTGCCGCAGGACGCGGTGCGCGCCACGCGCGTCGTGACCAGCACCTACGATGTGGCGCGAGGCCAGTTCAGCGGCGGTCTCGTCGCGTCCACGACGCGGAGCGGCACCAACGTGATCCAGGGATCGTCCAACTACTCGCTTCGCGACAACGGGCTCACCGTGGACGGCGGCGACTCGCCGTTCACGAGCGGCTTCACCCAGAACACGCTGAGCGGCGGCCTTGGCGGGCCGCTCATCAGCAACCGCCTCTTCGTCTTCGGCTCGGCGCAGGGCACCTTCCGGACCGACGCGCAGCCCACGCTGCTCGACGCGACGCCGACCGATCTCGAGCGGCTGGGCGTCTCGCCCGACTCGGTCGCGCGGCTGCTCGCGATCCTCGAGTCCCAGGGCATCACGTCCGCCGCGCAGATCTTCCCCGCGAGCCGGAAGAGCAACAACTACTCGGCGCTCCTCCGATTCGACTATCTGCTGTCGGATGCCCACACCCTCACCCTCCGAGGCGACTGGCGCGGCTCGAGCCAGGATCCCTCGCGCGTGGGCTCGCTCTCCCTGCCCCAGACGGGCGGCACGCTCGACACCGACGGCGGCGGCGGCATGGTGACACTCACGTCGCGCTTCGGCATCCACTTCATCAACGAGGCGCGGGCCTATCTGACCGGCTCCTCCCGCGACGGCGACGCCTTTACCCTGCTGCCGGCGGGGCGCGTGCAGGTCGCGTCGCTCCTGGCCGACGGCAGCACCGGCATCAGCTCGCTCGCTTTCGGCGGCAGCACCGCCTTTCCGCAGGCGACCCGGAGCCGGGCGCTCCAGACCGGAGACGAGCTCTCGTGGCTGCCCGGCACCGGCGCGCACCGTCTCAAGCTCGGCCTCATGTACAACACGCAGCGATCGAGCGACGTGGCGTCGGCCAACACGCTCGGCTCGTTCCAGTTCAACTCCCTGACCGACCTCGAGGCCGGCCGTCCCGCGAGCTTCCAGCGCACCCTGGCCCCGCAGGGGCGGAACGCCACCGGCATCGACTACGCCCTCTACGTCGGCGACACCTGGCGCGTCGCGCGGGCGTTCCAGTTCACCTACGGCCTCCGCGGCGAAGGATCGCGCTTTCACAACCCGCCGGCGTACAACCCGGCGCTCGACGCCGACTTCGGCCGGCGCACCGACGTGCTGCCCTCGGAGACGCACCTGAGCCCCCGGGCGGGATTCACCTGGACGCTGGGACAGCAGGAAGGGGCGCCGCCCGCGGGGATCCTCCGCGGAGGCGCGGGCGAGTTCCGAAGCCCGATGCCGCTCTCGCTCGCGTCGTTCGCGCAGTCGTCCACCGGCCTCGTCAACTCGGAGGCGCAGTTCGTCTGTGTGGGCGAGGGCGCGCCCGCGCCGGACTGGACTTCCTACCTCGCCGACCCCGCCACCATCCCGGCCGAGTGCCTGCCGGGGAGCCCCGCGGCGGCGACGACGGCGCCGAACGCGCTCGTCTTTGCCGACCGCTACGAGGCGCCGCGCTCGTGGCGCGGATCGCTCGGCATGCAGCGGTCGGTGACCCAGCTCATCCGCTTCTCGCTCGACGCGAGCTACGCGCGGGGCGTGAGCCAGACCGGGTTCACCGACCTCAACCTGAACGACACGCCGCAGTTCACGCTCGCGGCCGAGGGGAACCGGCCGGTCTTCGTGGCGCCGTCGCAGATCGATCCCGCCACCGGGGCCGTCGGCTTCACCGCCTCGCGGCGCGATCCGGCCTTCGGGCAGGTGATCGAGGCCAACTCGGCGCTCGCCTCCAGCTCGAAGCAGCTCACGGCCTCGCTCGGCGGCATCACGCGGAAGGGCGTCGTGTTCAACGCGTCCTACACCCTCTCGCGCTCGCGGGACCAGCTCTCGTCGAGCGGGTTCGGCACGCAGGGCTTCGGGTCCGCCACGACCGCGGGCAACCCCAACATCCCCGAGTGGGCCACGAGCGACCTCGAGCGTCGCCATTCATTCCTCGCGACGGTGACCTATCCGATCGGCCGTTCGCTCGAGCTGACCACGATCGCCCGCGTCACGTCGGGCACGCCGTTCACGCCGCGCGTGGGCTCCGACGTCAATGGCGATGGCCTCCGGAACGACCGCGCGTTCATCTTCCCCGCCGCCTCGGCCACCCCCGATGTGGCGGCGGCGATGGACCGGCTCCTCGCCGCGGCCCCGGGACGCATTCGCGACTGCCTCACGGGGCAGCTCGGGGCGATCGCGGGCCGCAACAGCTGCAAGGGACCGTGGCAGGGCTCGTTCGACCTGCAGCTCAACTACCGTCCGACGATTCTCGGCCTGCGCCGCCAGCTCATGATCTCGGTGGTGACCGTCAACCTGCTCCGGGGGATGGACGACCTGCTGCACGGATCCGCCAACGCGCACGGCTGGGGGCTCAACGCGCGGCCCGATCCGACGCTCCTCTACGTCACCGGCTTCGACTCGACCACGCACGCCTTCACGTACGCCGTGAACGAACGCTTCGGCGCGACGGGCGGCGGTGCCACCGCGGTGCGCTCGCCGTTCCAGGTGGGCATCCAGGCGCGGCTCACGATCGGCCCCGACCGGACGCGGCAGGCGCTCGAGGGGCTCCGGCGCGGCGCGCCTGGGGCACAAGGGCTCGTCAACCGGATGGCGTCGTTCCTTCCGAATCCGGCCGACTCGGTCCTGGCGCTCCGCGATTCTCTCGCGCTCACGGCGGACCAGCAGGCACGGCTCAGGGCCCTGGCCGACTCGGTGACGGCCGAGCACAAGGCGCTGGCCGACACGATCCAGGCCGAAGTGACCAAGGCGGGGCCGAGCCCGGATCCGGCGCGGCTGTTCGCGGCGCTCAGGCCGACGCTGCAGAAGGCCCAGACCGGCGTGCAGAAGGCGCTGGCCGACGTGAAGGCGGTGCTCACGCCGGAGCAGTGGGAGAAGGTGCCCGAGCGGATCCGGGTGCCGCGGCGACGGGGGCCGGGCGGCGATGGCCCCGGCGGGCGCGGCGCCGAGGGCGGCGGTGGCGGCGGGCGGCCCTTCTAGGCGGGGGTGAACACGCGGAGCGCGGCGGGCCGCACCCGGTATTCCAGCGGCCCGCGCTCGGTCAGCACTTCGCCGTCGAGGGCGAGCTGGATATCGCCGCGGCGGAGCTCGACCTGCGCCTCGAGCACCGAGCGCTCCTCCAGCTCGGCCAGCTGGCGCGCCCGGCCGATCAGGACGTTCCACGCGAGCCAGAGAAGATTCCGGCGCCCGCTCGCGTTCATCATGTAGAGCACGAGCCGGCCGTCGGTGAGCGAATCCCGGCTGCCGGCGCTGAGTCCTTCCATCCGGTAGGCGTTGTTCCCCACGAACACGAACGGCGTGCGCCGGACGATCGTCTCCCCGTCCGCCTCCACCCGCACACCCATGAACGAATGCCGCCGCAGCACGGCCAGGATCGCCCAGAAGGCGGCGATCCACTTCGAGCGGCCGCGCCGGCGGTACCGTTCGCGGAGCCGGAGCACGCGCGGGTAGACCCCGATGCTCGAGTTGTTGAGGAAGACGTGGCCATTCACTTCTCCCACGTCGATCGCCGTGATGACGGCCGCGAGTACGACCGCGACGGCATCGGCGAGCGCGAGCGGGATGCCGAGGTCGCGCGCAAAGTGGTTGAGCGTGCCCAGGGGAAGAACGCCGAGCGGAACGCCGGTGCCGGCCAGCACGCCGGCCACGGCGCTGATGGTGCCGTCGCCGCCGCCCGCGAGGAGCGCCTCGGCGCCATCGTCCACCGCCTTGCGCGCGAGCTCCGGCAGACGCCTGCCGGCGGCGACCTGGACCTGCACCTCGTGACCCGCCTCCGAGAGCAGCCGCTCGATCTCCTCGCGCGCGGCCGGCGCCCCGCCGGTGCCGGAGGCCGCGTTGAGCAGCACGGTGATGCGCACTAGGATACCCGCACTACGCGAGCCCGTGCTTGATGCGGTGCGCCACCCGGTCGCCGAAGGCCACGATCACGACCCAGACGAACCCCGCGCCCCAGCCCGCGACCACGTCGCTCGGATAGTGGACGCCGAGATAGACGCGGGAGAGCCCGACGAGAAATGCCGCGATCACCGCGCAGATCCAGAGCGCCGGACGCCGCGACGGATACCGCAGCCGCGGCGAGAGCAGCGCCGCGAGCACGGTGAAGAAGCAGAACCCGAACATCGCGTGGCCGCTCGGAAAGCTGTACGAGGTCGGCAGGGGATACTCGAAGAATGCCGCCGGACGCGCCCGGTGGAACCCCGACTTGAGGACCGAGTCGAGCAGCGCCCCGCCGACCAGCGTGATCGCCATCAGCACCGCGGCGCGGTACCAGCCCTTGCTGAAGAACCAGATCGCCACGAGCCCGCCCACCGGCGCGAGCACCGTCGGCCCGCCGACGAAGCTCACTCCGCGCATGAACCGCGTCATGCCCGTGCCGGCGAGGAGGTGGACCGCCCCGCGCACCGCATCGTCGAACGCCACCGTCTCGCCTTCGAGCATCTCGTGCGCGAGCCAGGACAGGAGCGCGAGCACGATGACGGCCGCGATGATGCCGCCCAGCAGGGCGAGGCCGACGAATCGCTCCGAGCGCTTGACCGCCTGCGGCTGGGCGGGGGCTTCGACCTCAGTGGCGGGTTCCATGTATATTCGCTCTCCGCGTCCGCCGGGCGGCGGGCCGGCTGCCACCTGATCGAGGATGTGAGATGTGACCCACAAGACCAACGTGCCCGGGCGCCGTCAGGCCCGCTTTCTGCGCGACCAGGTCATCGTTCCCGCCGGCGTACGGCTCGAGGCATGGTACGACGTCTGCCGCGGGCAACGCCGTGACGACCGTCGCAGCGGCATGGTGCTGCTGAACCTCGGCACGAACCGGATGCTGGTGCCCGACAACTGTCTGGAGTTCCGCCGGGCCCCCGCGCGTCTGGCCCGGGCGCTCACCGGGCGCGGCCTCGCCCTGGCCGCGTCGCTCTGCATGGCGGCGGTGGCGATCGGCTCGCTGACGGCCGATCGCTAGCCCGCCGCGCGGTCGCGGAGGAGCGCCATCAGCTCGAGCGCGTTGGTGGTGCCGTAGTTGGCGTAGCAGTTGTTGTGAATGACGTGCAGCCGCTTCACCTCCCGCGCCGCCTCGATGATCCCCGGCAGCCACTCCGAGAGCTCCTCCCGGTCGTAGAGGTAGCGAAAGCGCTCGGCCACGGAGACGTTCGGGATTTCCCACGTCTCCGCCCGCCGTCCGTGCCAGCGCAGCACCGCCAGCCGCGGCGAGGTCACGGCCGCTTCGCGCGGCACGCTGCTCTCCAGTCCCTGCGGCCCGTCCACCATGACGTGCGGCAGATCGTGCTCCCTCAGGAACTCGAGCGTCCGCGCGCGCACCCGCCCGGTGAGCCACCGATGATTCCGGAACTCGACCGCCGCGTCGAACTCGCCGAGGCGGCGCCTCGCGTCGACCAGCTCGGCCGCGCTCTCGCGGGACGGGACGAACCACCGCGGGTACTGGAGCAGCACGACGCCCAGCTTGCCCGCCGCATGCAGCGGCTCGAGCGCCTGGCGAAACCGCTCCCACACCGCATCGTACAGCTCGGCGGGCAGGTCCTTGCCGTAGATCCGCGCGCGGCCGCTCAGCGCGGTGGGCAGCGCTTCCCGGAGGTCCTTCGGCAGCCGGCTCACCTCGCTCGGCTGACCGGTCATGAGGGCGTTGGCCTTCAGGTTGATCGTGAAGCCGGCGGGCGTGCGCTCCACCCACAGCTCGGCCGAGCGGCGGCTCGGCAGGGCATAGTAGCTGGAGTCCACTTCGACGAGCGGGAAGAGTTCGGCGTAGTAGCGGAGGCGGTCTTCAGCCGACGTCGCATGTGCGGGGTAGAAGACGCCCGGTGTCGTCAGCGTGGCGTCGGTCCAGCCCGCCGTGCCGATCGAGATGGTCGCGCCGTCTCCCAGGCGAATGGGGCGCGGGTCCGCCGGCAGCAGTGCGTCGGCCCGCGCGCGGGCGGCGGCCGGCCCGGGATCGTGCGGGTTCACCGCGGCCTACGGAATCGCGCGGACGCTGTCCACGTAGTAGTCGGTGGTGCCGAAGCACGTGGTCGGCACGCCGCGATGCTCGCTGTAGTGGAGGACGACCTTCCGGCCCAGGTTCTCGTTGAGCTTCCGGGCCACCGCCTTGTCGCGGACGCTGAAGGTCCAGATCGTCGGGGCGACACCGGGCACCGTGGACATGGCGAGCTCGCCCTCGTACGTCTTACAGACCCAGCCGCGCCGCGAGAACTTCTGCAGATATCCGGAGCGGTCGCCGTCGGAGTAGGACCAGTTGAGCACCAGCACGGTGTAGAGCGCGAGGACCAGGATGGGCGACAGAATGAGCAGCGCGATGACGAGCGGAACCCTCGAGCGGCGCCGATGGACCGGCGGCGGCGATGGCGGCGGGATGGTGTCGTCGGCCGGGGTCGTCATACCGGATAGAATAACCCGATTTCGGCGGCGTGCCACGACGCCGGGGATCCTGCTGGCGGCGGGGGTCGTGCTGCTGGCCGGCTGGCGGATCCGGCCGCCGGCGGCGCCGGTCCCGTTCGCCGTGGGCGAGACGCTCGACTACGATGCCCGCATCGGCCTGATGGCGGCCGGCTCGGCGTCGATCACCGTCGTCCGGATGGACGCGGTGCGCGGCCGCCCCGTCTATGTCTTCACGCTGCGCGGCGCGGGAGGGCCGCCCGGACTCCGGTCGTCGTACGCGATGACGTCCTGGACCGGCATCGAGCCCTTCGTGTCGCGCCGCTTCGACCGCTCGGTCACCGTGGCCGGCCGCACCGACGAGCATCACTACGAGATCGTCCCCGACTCCCTCCGGTATCGCGAGACCGGTGATCCCGCGAACGCGCGCGACTGGGTCGCCCCCGCGACGCCGCTGGACGAGCTCGCCTTCCTCTACTACCTGCGTACCCTCCCGCTCTCGCCCGGCGACGCGCGTGTGCTCCGCGGCTACTTCCGGAACGGCTACAATCCCGTGATGCTGAACGTCACCGGCCGCGAGTCGGTCACCCTGGGCGACGGCCGCGCGGTCCCCTGCCTCGCGCTTCGCCTCACCGCCGCCGGCACCACCAGTCGCGTCTGGCTCACGGAGGACGCGCGGCGCCTGCCGGTCCAGCTCGACCTGCCGCTCACGGTGGGACGCGTGCGGCTCACGCTGCGCCGGCCCTAGTAGCGACCCAGGTAGCTGTCGATCTCCCACTGGCTCACCTGCAGATTGTACTGCAGCACTTCCTCGCGCTTGGCTTCGAGGAACCGCTCGGTGAGGTGCGGACCCAGCGCGGCCGTGACCACGTCGTCCTTCTCCAGCATCTCGAGCGCCTCGTGCAGGTCGCGCGGCAGCTCGTCGATCCGGTACTTCCGGCGGTCGCGATACGTCATGCGGAAGATGTTGCGGTTGACCGGCTCGCGCGCCTCGAGCTCGTGCTCGATGCCGTCGAGGCCGGCGGCGAGCTGCACGGCGAGCGCCAGGTACGGATTGCAGCTCGGGTCGGGCATGCGGAGCTCGCAGCGCGTGCCGGCGCCGCGCCGGTCGGGGATGCGCACCAGCGGGGAGCGGTTCCGCATCGACCAGGCGACGTTCACCGGCGCCTCGTAGCCCGGAACCAGCCGCTTGTAGCTGTTGACCAGGGGGTTGGTGATGGCGCAGAATCCGCGGGCGTGCTGCAGCAGGCCCTCGATGTAGCTGAGCGCCACCCGCGAGAGCTGGTGCTCGGCCGCGGGATCGAAGAAGGCGTTGTCGCGGCCGCGGAAGAGCGATTGGTGCGTGTGCATGCCGCTGCCGTTGATCCCCTGGATCGGCTTGGGCATGAACGACGCGAAGTACCCGTACCGGCTCGCCACGTTCCGGACGATGAACTTGAAGGTGGCGAGATTGTCGGCGGTGGTGAGCGCGTCGGCGTAGCGGAAGTCGATCTCGTGCTGGCCCCGCGCCACCTCGTGGTGCGCCGCCTCCACCTCGAAGCCCATGAGCACGAGCTGTTCGACGATGACGCGCCGGATCTCCTCGCCCTTGTCGATCGGGCCGAGGTCGAAGTAGGCCGCGTCGTCGTGGGTGACGGTGCTGGGCCCCCCGGCGGCGCTCCGCTCGAAGAGGAAGAACTCCGCCTCGCAGCCCGCCATCATCGAGTAGCCCATGGCGGCGGCGCGCTCAAGCTGGCGCTTGAGGGTGAGCCGCGGGCATCCGGCGAAGGGCGCCTCGTCGGGCGTGTAGATGTCGCAGAGGAGTCGCGCGATCCGTCCGCCCTCGTCGTCGCCCGGGAGGACGCGGAAGGTGGCCAGCTCGGGCTTGAGCAGCATGTCCGACTCCTCGATCCGCACGAAGCCCTCGATCGACGAGCCGTCGAACATGATCTCGCCGTCGAGCGCCTTGGCGAACTGGCTCCGCGGCACTTCGACGTTCTTGTTGACGCCGAGGATGTCGGTGAACTGGAGGCGCAGGAAGTCCACGCCGTAGCCGCCGGCCAGCTCGAGGATATCGGCGCGCGAGGCGCCGGAGAGATCGGTGGGAAAGTCGGTGAGGGCGCGCGGAGCCGGCGGCGGGGGAGTCATGGGCCCCAATGTAGAGGGCGCCCGGAGGGGGCGCTACGGCACGGCGCTACAGGCTTTCGGCCAGCCGCCAGAGCTCCATCGGGCTGAACTCGTTGAAGCGCGAGACGATCTCCTGGTCGCTGTCGCCCACGAAGATCCACGCGGTGGTGAGCCGGCGCGGCCCGTCCACGAAGTGGAGCCGGCCGGCGAGGCAGGCGCGCCCGCGCATCCCGCCGAGGGGATCGAGGCGGGTCTCGAGGTACACGCTCCAGCAGCGGTCGCTCCGGGCAAGATCGCCCATATGCCGCTCGGCCTGCGCCGAGAGCGAGGTGGCAAGCGAGCCGAAATGCGGTTGTGGGGAAAGCGCCACGGAGATCTCCTGGCTGGCCTGATCCTAACACCAGCCAGAGGCCCGCGCCAGAGGCGGCGGCGGCATCACCTGATTAGATTTTTGACATCCCATTGATCTCGTTCCGGGAGCGGATGTGAGCGACCAGACGGCCAGAACCTGTCCCTCCTGCGGTGCCCCGGCGACGGGGGCCTACTGCAGCGCCTGCGGCGCCCGCGTGGGCCCCCGGACGTGCGCGGCGTGTCATGCGGAATTGTCGGCGCAGGCCCGGTTCTGTCACCGGTGCGGGCAACCGACCGGCGGCTCGAGCCGCGGCTCCGAACGCAAGGCCTGGATCTTCGCCGGCGCCGCGGTGGCCGCGCTGCTCGCGATCATCGCGATGAAGGTGCTGCACGATCGGCCGGCGGCGGCGGTGCCCGACATGGCGAACGCGGGCAATGCCGCGCCGTCGGGCGCGCCGCGCTCGGGCGATCCCGGTGGCACTCTTCCGAGCGGCCGCGCGCCCGACATCAGCAAGCTGAGCCCGTCGGAGCGGTTTCTCCGGCTCAACAACCGCGTGATGGAGGCGGCGGCCCGCGGCGACAGCGCCACGGTGGTGAACTTCACCCCCATGGCGCTCGGCGCCTACGCGCAGCTCGACAGCGCGACGAACGACGAGCGCTATCATGCCGCGATCCTGCACGCGGAGGTCGGCGAGCTCCCGGAGGCGCGAGCCCTGGCCGACTCGATGCTGCTCCGTTCCCCGGGATATCTCCTCGCCTATGCCGTGCGGGCGCAGGTCGCGGAGTTCGACCGCGACAGCACCGCGCTCCGGCGCGCGCTGGCCGACTTCCGCGCGCACGATGCGGCCGAGTCGGCGGCACGCCGGCCGGAATACACCGAGCACGCCGACGTGCTGGCCGACCTTCGCCGGCGGGCCGCGCCCTAGCTCTCCCGACCGGCCGCGCCTAAGCTTCCTCGACCTCCCGCCCGCGCTGGAGCGCCCGTGACCCTGGCCGATGCACCGGTGAGCATACTCGTCGTGGACGACGAGGAATCCATCCGCGGTCCCCTCCGGCGCTACCTTCAGCAGCAGGGCTTCGACGTCGCCACCGCCGCCACCGCCGACGAGACCCTCCGCGCGCTGGCCGCCGGGCCCGCCTGCGTCCTGCTCGACGTCGGCCTCCCCGACGTGAACGGCATCGAGCTGGTTCCCCGAATCCTCGAGGCGCTGCCGGGCACCGCGATCCTCATGCTCACCGCCGTCAACGACGCGACCACCGCCGCGCTCTGCATGCAGCGCGGTGCGATGGACTACCTCACCAAGCCGGTGGATCTCGCGGTGCTCGGGCGCGCCATCCAGCGGGCGCTCGCCGCGCGCGCCGTGCAGCTCGGCGAGCAGCGCGCGCACCGGCAGCTCGAGGAGGAAGTGGCGGCGCGCTCGGCCGAGCTCACCCGGGAGCGGGCCAGCCTGGAGCGCATTTCGATCGCGACCCTCGAGGCCCTCGTCAACGCCCTCGAGGCGAAGGACCCGTTTCTCCGCGGGCACTCCGCGCGGGTCGCCGATCTCTCGGCGATGGTCGCCTCGGAGCTCGGCTCGGACGATGAGGAAGTGGAGCGGGTGCGCACCGCCGGCCGGCTGCACGACATCGGCAAGATCGGGATCCGCGAGGACATCCTCAACAAGCAGGGCCCGCTCACCGACGAGGAGTACGAGCAGGTCAAGCGGCATGTGGTGGTGGGCTCGCAGATCCTGAGTCCGCTGGTGCACCTTCAGGGCGTGATCGAATACGTGCGCGGGCACCACGAGCGCTGGGACGGCCTGGGCTACCCGGACGGGCTCGCGGGTCCGGCGATCCCCTTCGGCGCGCGCGTGATCGGCGCGGTGGAGATCTACGATGCCCTCACCACCTCGCGTCCCTATCAGGAAAAGATGGACGCGCATTTCGCCGTGGAGCGGCTGCGCGATCTGATCGGCAGCGCGCTCGATCCCGCCGTCCACCGCGCCCTCGAGCGCGTCGTCACCCAGCGGCAGATGCTGACCTTCGTGGACGACGGATGAGCCTCCCGTGAGCGCCCTCACCATCATCCTCATCGCCGCGGCGGCGATGGTCGTCCTCGGCGTCATCGCGGTGGCGGCGTGGTTCTTCTACACCGCCTGGCTCACGCGGCTCGAGCGGCGGCTCGCGGTGCGGAAGGGCGTCTATCGCGACATGGTCGCGGGCCTGGCCGCCGACGAGCGCGCCCTCCTCAATCCCGCCATCCTCCGCGCCGACACCCTCTACGATCTCGAGGCGCTGGAGGCGGTGCTCGAGGAGCAGGCGCGGAACGCGACCGACCGCCCCGCGTGGCTCCTCGAGGCGTACGATCGGCTGGGGCTCGTGGACAAGTACATCGAACGGCTCCGGAACGCGCGGCAGTGGCGCGACCGCGCCTTCGCCGCCGAGCTGCTCGGCCGGGTCGGGAGCGCCAAGGCGGTCCCGGTCCTCCTCGAAACGGTGCAGGCGACGCGGACCGAGGACGCGGACGTCCGGGAGATCGCGCTGCGCGCGCTGGCGCGCATCGCCGACCCGCAGGCGGTGGGACCGCTGATCGACGCGCTCCGGACCTCGGAGGCGTGGCTCGCGCCCCGCATCGCCGACATCCTGAGCCGCCACGGGGAGCTCGTGGTGGATCCGCTGCTTCCGCTGCTGGAACAGCCGGGCCGCGAGCCGGCCCGCGCGTGGGCCGCCAACGTCCTGGGCGACGTCGGCGCGCAGCGCGCCTTCCCGGTGCTGGTGCGGAGTCTCGGCGATCTCCAGGACGAGGTCCGCGCCAAGGCCGCCACCGCCCTCGGCCGGCTGGGCGACCGTCGCGCCGTCCCCTATCTCCTCGAGCACCTCCTCAGCGATCCCGCGCCGTTCGTGCGCGCGCGGATCGCCGGAGCGCTGGGGCAGTTCGGCAGCGCCGACGTGATCGACCGGCTGGTGCGCACGCTGGGCGATCCCGCCTGGTGGGTTCGCATGCGAAGCGTCGAGGCGCTGGAGCAGATCGGCGAGATCGCCGAGGGTCCGCTCCTCGTGGCGCTGGACGACGCCGATCCCGAGATCCGGAGCCGTGCCGCCGTCGCGCTCGAGCGACTCGGGGTGCCGGCCCGGCTGGTGGGGATGATCGAGCGCGATGAGCGCGCCGGCGATGCCGGCGAGCTCCTGGTCAAGCTCGCCATCGCCGGCGCACGGGAGCTCCTCGCCGAGCTGCTGCTCCACCGCTCGCCCCGCGTGCGGCTCGCGATGGTCGACGCGGTCCGCCGTGCCGGCCGCCGGGATCTCGCGCCCGAGCTCATCCGCACGGCGTCGAGCGACAGCGACGCGGCGGTGCGCGCCGCGGCCTTCGACACCCTCCGCGGCTTCGGCGCACGCGACGCCGTGCCCGCGGCACTCGGCGCCGTCACCGACCCGGCGGAGCCGGTGCGCAGCGCCGCCGTCGAGCTCCTGGGCGAGCTCGGCACCGCCGAGGCGGCGCCCGCGCTCCGGAGTCGTACCGGTGATCCCGAGCCGGCGGTGCGCGCGGCGGCGGTCCGTGCGCTGGGCGCGATCCGGGCGCCCAACGGCGCCGCCGAATTCCGCCGGCTCCTGGCCGATCCGGTGCCGGCGGTGCGCGAAGCCGCCGCCCTCGCCGTGGCCGACGCCGGCGCGCGGCAGCTGGGCGACGAGCTGGTGCCGCTCCTGACCGACACCGAGCCCTCCGTGCAGGTCGCCGCCGCGCGCGCGCTCACCCGCGCGGGCAACGTCGGCGCGGTGCCGGCGCTGATGCGGGCCTTCGAGACGGCCGGCCCCGAACTGCGCGAGGCGATCGTCGGCGCCGTGGCGCAGCTCGAGCCCGGGCGGGTGCGGGCCCTCCTCGACACGCTGATCGCGGGCCACGACTCCGCCAGCCGGATCGCGCTCATCCGGACGCTGCGCCAGGTGCATGCCGATGACCCCCTGCCGCTGATCGGTCCCCTCGCCGGCGATCCCGATCCCGCCGTGCGGCGGGAAGCGGTCGCCTCGCTCGGCGCGCTCGGCGAAGCGGCGGCGCCGCTGGCCGTCACCGCGCTCGACGATCCCGACGCCGACGTCCGCGCGCGCGCGGTGGACGCCGTCGTGCGGCTCGGCCGCGCCGACCAGGGGCCCAGACTCCTGCAGCTGCTCGCCGCCGACCCGTCCGCGGAGGTGCGGGAGCGCGCCGCTCTCGGCACCGGAATTCTCGAGGCGCCCGGCGGCGAGTCGGCGCTCGTCGCCGCGGGGCGGAGCGACCAGCCGGCCGCGGTGCGGGCCGCGGCCGCGCTCGCGCTGGGCGCGTTCGAGGGCGAAAGCATGGTGGGCGAGATCGCCGCGATGGCCGACGAGGGCCCGGTGCGCGCACTCATTCAGAGCCGGCTCCGCGACGACCCGGAGTACCGGGTCCTGGGCCAGCGGCTCCGCCAGTCGAGGAGTCTCGAGCTGCGAGCGCTGTCCGCATCCACGCGGGAGGACGTCGCTCAGGAGCTGGCGGAAGGAATGCGGAGCACCTTCGATGCGCCCGAGCGCGCGCGGCTGGTGGCGGGGCTCCGCGCCTTCCACGGCGAGCGGAGCCGGGACGCGCTCCTTGCCGTGCTCCGCGGCGATCCGAGCGCGGAGGTGCGGGCGGCCGCGCTGGCCGCGGTGACGCCGATGCTCGAGGGCGAGGCGCTCGTGGCCGCGGCGCGGACGGCGGTGGCCGATCCGAGCGTGCTCGTGCGGCAGCAGGGCATCGCACTGCTCGACCGGGCCGACGCCGGCGAAACGATGCCGGCGCTCCTTCGCTCGCTCCGGCCCGACGAGGATCCGGCGGTGCTCCGCGAGATCGCGTCGCGGGCGCAGCACTCGTTCGAAGGCTTCGCCGCCGCCGCGGCACCGCTCATGGAGTCGGAGCGGCACCTCCCCACGCTCACCCGCGTGCTGGCGCAGATCCGCCACCCCGGCGTCGCGGCGCTCGCGGCACCGCTGGGCCGGAGCGCATCGCCCGCCGCGCGGGGCGCGCTCGTCGCGCTCTGGCTCGAACGGCCCGACCTCGCCGACGGCGAGCAGCTTGCGGCGCTCACGCGCGATCCGGTGACCGCCGTCCGTCGCCAGGCCGCGCGGGCCGCCGCGGTCACCGGTCGCGAGGATCTCGTCGCCGGGATGGCGGCCGACCCCGATCCCGACACGCGGCGCGGGGTCGCGCTGCTCCTGGCCAACGCGGCGCCGCAGGGCCCCGCGGCCGACGCGCTCGACGAGCTTCGCGCCGACGGCGAGACGCGGGTCCGCGCCGCCGCGGCCGTGGCGCGGCTCCTCCGCGGCGAGGCCGACACCCTGCCCGCCGACGTCCGCCGGGCCGACGCGGCCGAGGCGGTGATGGACGTGGCCCCGCTGGCCGAGCTGCGGGAAACGGCACGCACGTCGCCCGACGAGCGCCGCCGGCTCGCCGCCGGGCTCGCCCTCGCCATCATCGGCGACGCGGTGGCCACCGAAGTCGTGCGCTCCGATCCGATGCCGCTCGTCCGCGGCCGCGTCGCCGCGATGCTCGAGTGGGGGGCCGGCGCGTGAGCGAGTGGCTCCTGCACGCGGTCGTGAACGTCGGGCTCTTCGTGCAGCCCTTCTTCCTCGTCTACTTCCTGCTCTACAACACCTACACGCTGATCCTGGTGGCGCTCTCGGCGGGCCAGGTGCGGCGGCGGGTTGCGGGGCACTTCGTCGAGGACCTCGACCTCCTCGACGCGAGCGGCTACACCAAGCCGCTCACCCTCGTCGTCCCGGCGTACAACGAGGAAGTGACGATCGTGGACAGCGTGATGAACCTCCTCCACTGCGACTACCCGCGGTTCGAGGTGGTCGTCATCAACGACGGCTCGACCGACCGGACCTTCGAGCGCCTGCGTGACGCGCTCCGGCTCCGCCGGAGCGACCGCCCCTACCGCGAGGCGATCTCGACCGCGCCGGTGCACGGGCTCTACGAGGCGTCGATCCCGCTGCCGAACGGCGTGGCCCACGTGATCGTGATCGACAAGGCCAACGCGGGCAAGGCGGACGCGCTCAACGCCGGCATCAACGCGTCCACCGCGCCCTACTTCGTCTCCCTCGACGCCGACTCGATCCTCGACCAGCGCGCGCTCAAGGAGCTGATGCGCGTGGTGCAGGAGGACCCGCGCGTCGTGGCGGTCGGCGGACAGGTCGCGATCGCCAACGGTTGCGTGATCCGGAACAACCGGGTCGTCAGCGTCGGGCTTCCCACCGACGACCTCGCACGCTTCCAGATGGTGGAGTACCTCCGCTCCTTCACCACCGGGCGCACCGGCCTCGATCGGATCGAGTCGATCCTCATCCTCTCAGGCGTCTTCGCAGTCTTCGAGAAGGAGACGGTGATCCGGGCGGGCGGCTATCTCACGCCGTTCGTCACCAGCCGCATCACGCAGGAGTACGTCGGCACCGAGACGGGCACGGTCTGCGAGGACATGGAGCTGGTCGTGCGGCTCCACCGCTTCGTCCGCGACAAGCTGCAGGAGAAGCGGATCGCCTTCCTGCCGCATCCGGTGGCATGGACGGAGGTGCCGGAGAGCTTCGAGTCGCTCCGCAAGCAGCGCGGGCGCTGGTACCGCGGGCTCCGCGAATCGCTCCTCTATCACCGCGCGATGCTCTTCCGGCGGAAGTTCGGACGCATCGGCTGGTTCGCGCTCCCCACCTTCTGGCTCTTCGAGTACTACGGGCCGCTGATCGAGCTTGCGGGCTACGCCTTCGTCCTCTTCTTCTGGCTGCTCGAGCTCGTGACCGGCTATCGCTTCCTCAACTACGACTTCCTCGGCGCCTTCTTCCTCGCGTCGATGGGATACGGCATTCTGGTCAACGTCTTCGCCGTGCTCGTGGGCGCGTGGCGCTTCCGGCTCGGGCTGGCCGACCGGCTGCAGCGCGGGCTCCTGCCCTTCGAGCGGCGGCGCCACGTTCTCCTGCTCCTGGCCTACGCGGTGCTCGAGAACGTCGGCTTCCGCCAGCTCACGCTCTACTGGCGGCTCCGCGGGCTCCTCGATGCATGGCGGGGCAAGACCGACTGGGAGAAGTTCGGACGACTGGGCTTCCAGGTCAGCGGGCGGAGGGCATAGCGGCGGGAGGCGCGAACGCCATCGCGTGAAGCCGGGAGATGCGTTCGGCGATCGGCGGATGCGACGCGAGCATGAGCGCGAGCCGCCCGGTCGGCGCCGCGAGCGGCTGGGCCGCGGGATCCACGATGCAGAGATGCGCGGTGCCGCGGGAGATCGTCTTCGTCGGCCCGGACGCCGCCGTGAGCTTCTCGAGCGCCGACGCGAGCGCGCCCGGATTGCGCGTGAACTGGGAGCCGGTGGCGTCGGCCAGGAATTCGCGCTTCCGGCTCACGGCCATCGCGAGGACGCGCGAGACGATCGGCGCCACCACCAGCGTGAGCAGCCAGAGGACGAGGATGACGAGGCCGAGCATCCCCGCGCCGCCCTTCTTCCCGCCGCCCCCGCCGCGTCCGCCGCCCAGCCGTCCACCAGCCCCCACCCGCGCCCCGCCCCGGATCATCCGTCCCATCCCGTCCGACATGAGCGCGATCGCGCCGACCATCGACGCGAGGAGCGTGGTGAGGCGCACGTCGTAGTTCTGGATGTGCGCCATCTCGTGCGCGATCACGGCCTGCAGCTCGTCGCGGTTCAGGCTGTCGAGCAGTCCCTCCGTCACCGCGATGCTCGCCGTCGCCGGATCGCGGCCGGTGGCAAAGGCGTTGGGATCGTCGTCGGGCACCACCCAGATGCGCGGGCGGGGCATGCCCGAGGCGATCGCCATCTCCTCGACCACGTTGAAGAGCTGCCGGAGCTCGGGTGTCGTGGGCTCCAGGATCTCCCATGCGCCGGTGGACCAGAGCACGCGCTCGGGGCCCTTGAACCAGGCGTAGAGGCAGGTCACCGCCGCGAAGACCGTGGTGATGATGCCGATGAAGGGGAAGACGTGGTGGTAGGAGGTGGGCGGCGCGTCGATCGTGAGGAGCGCGAGCCCGATGTCGCCGCCGAAGCCGACCCAGCCGAAGAAGAGCATGAAGCCGGCGATCAGCCAGGACGATCGCCGGCGGTTGGCCTCCTGCTGGGCGAAGAGATTGGCGTCGCTCACCGGCGGCGCGGGCGGCTCAGGCGGCCGGCGGCCGCGGCGCGCCCAGATCCACCACCGGCACGGCGCGCTCGCCCGCGTCCTCGATCTCCCAGAGCTCGGCGGGGGAGGCCTTCGCCATGCCGGCGACGAGACTGGTGGGGAACTGCATCTGCCGGGTGTTGTACTGGGTCGCCAGATCGTTGTAGAGCTGGCGGGCGAAGCCGATCTTGTTCTCGGTGCTGGTGAGCTCCTCCTGGAGCTGCGCCGCGTTGCCCGTCGCCTTGAGATCGGGATAGGCCTCGGTCAGCGCGAAGAGCCGGCCGAGCGCCTGGGTGAGCTCGCCCTCGGCGCGGGCGGTGTCGTGGACGCCGTTCGCGTTCACGGCGCGGTTCCGCGCCGCGATGACGGCCTCGAGCGTGCCCCGCTCGAAGTCCATCGCCCCCTTCACCGTGTTCACCAGGTTCGGAATCAGGTCGTGCCGCCGCTTGAGCTGCACGTCGATCTGCTTCCACGCGTTCAGCACCTGGTTCTTGAGCGCGATCAGTCCGTTGTAGGCGCTCAGGACCCAGAACATCACCGCCGCGATGATCACCAGCAGGATGATCAGTGCCATGACCCGCCCCTTTCAGAATCGTTCGGAGTGTGGTGCTGACTCACCCGGCGTCGGAGCCGGGCATGAGCGCGGTGAGCCGCTCGCGCAGCGCGGCGGCGATCGCGTCGGGCTCGATGCCAGCGCGGAGCAGCGGATGCTGCTCGTCCACCAGCACTTCGACCCCCGCGCCGACGGGAATGCGGCGGCAGCTCGCGCCGGCCGCGTCCGACGGCTCCGGCGCCGCGAACCATCCCTGAATCGCGCGGCCGACGCGGCCGCGCGCCGTGCCCGGGTCGCGGAGCATGCGGAGCGCCGAGGGCGGCACGAGGGACGGCCCCAGGGCCAGTGCGACGCGGCGCTCGATCACGTCGCCGGTGAAGCCCGCGGCCTCGCGCGCGATCGTGTCCAGCGTCGCGCCTTCCATCTGGCGGAGCTTGACCGCCAGCACCTGCAGCAGGTGCCGGTAGGAGTAGATCGCCGATGTGCCGCGGCCGTCCGGCTTGCTCACGAGCCCGCGCGTGACGTAGAAGCGGATGGTCCGCTCGCTCGGCCGCGCGGCCGCCGCGGCGTTCACGGGCACGACGGACGACGCCTCGAGAATTCCCGCCGCCACCGCGGTCAGGTCCCGGAGCCCCCAGGGCGCGAGCGCCTGGTACTCGCGAAGGACGTTGAGCGGGGCCGCGGGCGGCGTGGCCGGTACGCCGGGTGTCGAGTGCAAGGCGATCCTCTCCGCCGATGCCGTGGATCAACAGGGGATGGGATATCATGCCGGCCGGTGGCGCCCCTGACAAGGGGCGCGCGAAATCGCCGGCCGCGGCGTGATAACGACGCCGGCGCTCCGCGTCCAGTGGCTACCCTGGATGCCATGCGCCGCGGCTTCTCGCTTCCCGAGCTGATGCTCGCCCTCGTCATCGCCGGACTGCTCACGGCACTCGCCCTGCCGCCGGTGCGCCGCATCCTCGACGGCATCGCCGTGGAGAACGGGGCCCGGCAGATCCGGGCCGCGCACTTCCGCGCACGCATGCACGCCGTCGCCTTCGGACAGGTAACACTGCTCGAGCTCAGCCCGGACACGCTCCGGATCCGGAGCGTGTCCGGCACCGACACGTCGCTCACCTGGCAGGGCCGCGGCCCGGCCGCCGACGGCATCACCCTCACCGGCCCGGCGCACGGTCTCGTCTATTCGCCGCTCGGCCTCGCGATGGGCGTGTCGAACGGCACCTGGCACCTGGCCTACGGGCTGGCCTCGCGTGACGTGATCGTGTCGCGACTGGGGCGGCTTCGGATCAGGTGAGGCCGTAGCGGCGGATCTTGTTGAGCAGCGTCGACCGCGCGATGCCGAGCAGCCGCGCCGCGTCCCGGCGGTTGCCGCCGGTGTGCAGCAGCGCGAGGACGATCTGCCGGCGCTCCGCCGCGTCGAGGGTGTCCGGCACCCCCGGATCCGCGGGGGCGAGTGCCGAGCGGAGCGCCGCGAGGTCGAGCCCCGGGAGCGAGAGGTCCACCATCGCCGCGTCGAAGGGCGGTGCCGCGCCGCCGGGCTCCGCCACCAGCGCCTCCGCGGCCAGCGTCCCGTCCTCCACCGCCACGACCACGTGGCCGGCGGTGCGGAGCGCGTCACCGGCGGCCTGCCGCCGGTCAGGGTCGGGCTCCACGAGCAGAATGTGCAGCGGCCGCATGGCTCGGAAGCTAATGGCCGCTGCGGGATTGGCCATTCCGCGCTAACTTGGGTCTCCATGCCAATGCCAGATCTGAAGCGCGCGCCGCTGGGCGAGCGGCTGCAGGATCCGCTGCTGGTGCTCGAGGTCGAGCGCAAGAGCTTCGGAGACAAGGACTGCACCGTCCTCACCCTGGGCAACGCCACCGGCCGCCTCGCCACCGCGCCCTTCTGGGGCGCCGACCAGACCGCCGTGGCCGGCCTCGCGCGGAGCGACGTGGTGCAGGTGATCGGCGAGGTGGACCAGTTCCGCGGCAAGCGGCAGCTCCGCGTCTCCTCGATCCGCCCCCTGCCCCGCGACAGCGTCGACCGCCGCCAGCTCCTCCCCTCCGTGGGCGACGTCTCCGGCTACTGGAAGACGCTCGACGGCTGGCGGGCGGAGATCACGGCGCCGCGACTCGCGCGTGTGCTGGCGCTCTTCTACGACGACGACGACTTCCGCCGCCGCTACGAGGAGTGCCCCGCCAGTCTCGCCGGGCATCACGCGGAGCTGGGCGGTCTCCTCCGTCACACCTGCGAAGTGGCGACGATCGGTCGGCAGATCAGTCGCGTCTGCCGCGCCAACGGGGAGCTCGTGCTCGCCGGCGCGCTCCTGCACGACATCGGGAAGCTCGAGTCGTACACCTGGGACGGCGCGTTCGAGTACACCGAATGCGGCTCGCTCCTGGGCCACGTGGTGCTGGGGTCGCTCATGCTGGAGCGGCGGCTCGCGCCCATCGAACCCCGGCCCTGCACCGATCAGGAGATGATGCTGCTCCAGCATCTCATCCTCTCGCACCATGGGAAGCTCGAGTTCGGAGCGCCCGTGGCGCCGATGACGCTCGAGGCCGAAGTGCTCCACTACGCCGACAACGCCAGTGCCAAGACCGCCAGCATGGCCGAGGTACTGAGCGACGGCGACGGCTTCACCGGCGACGAGATGGTGAGCGCACGACCCGACTGGCGGATCGACCGCCGCCGCGGCTATCGCGGCCGGAGCGACTGGGGGGCGGAGCCGCGGTGAAGCGGCGCGACTTCCTGCAGTCCACCCTGGCGGGCGCCGCCGTCGCCGGGCTCCGCGTGCCGTTCGATCTTCCGCCCCAGGCCGGGTGGCAGAACGCTTCGCTCGCCGAGCTCGGCCGGGCGATGGCGGCCGGATCGCTCACCTCCGCCGCGCTCACCGCGAACTATCTCGCCCGCATCGACCAGCTGGACCGCCGCGGGCCCGCCGTCCGCGCCGTCATCGAGCTCAACCCCGATGCCCCCGCCCAGGCCGCGGCGCTCGATGCCGAGCGCAAGGCGCGCGGGGCGCGCGGCCCCCTGCACGGCATTCCCGTCCTCATCAAGGACAACATCGCCACCGCCGACCGGATGCAGACGACCGCGGGATCGCTCGCGCTGGTGGGCTCGACCGTGCCGCGCGATGCCTTCATCGTCACGCGGCTCCGCGCGGCGGGCGCCGTCATCCTGGGCAAGACCAACCTGAGCGAGTGGGCCAACTTCCGCTCCACCCACTCGACCAGCGGCTGGAGCGGGCGCGGCGGCCAGACGCGGAATGCGTACGCGCTCGACCGGACCCCCTGCGGCTCGAGCTCCGGCTCGGCCACCGGCGTCGCGGCCGACTTCTGCGCCATTGCGGTCGGCACCGAGACGGACGGCTCCATCATCTGCCCGTCGAGCGTGCAGTCGCTGGTCGGAATCAAGCCCACGATCGGGCTGGTGAGCCGCTCCGGCATCGTGCCGATCTCGCACAGCCAGGACACCGCCGGCCCCATGGCCCGCTCCGTGGCCGACGCCGCCGCCCTCCTCGGCATCCTCGCCGGGGCGGATCCGCGCGACGCGATCACGCAGAGCCGGACCGGTGCCGCCGCCGACTATACGCGCTTCCTCGACCCGGCCGGCCTCAGGGGCGCCAGGATCGGTGTCGCGCGGAAGCATTTCTTCGGCAGCGACCCGCGCACCGACAAGCTGATGGAGGATGCGATCGCGGCGATGAAGTCGGCGGGCGCGGTGATCGTGGACCCCGCCGACCTCACCACCACCGGGAAGTACGACGACGGCGAGTTCCAGGTCCTGCTCTACGAATTCAAGGCCGACCTCGACGCGTACCTCGGCGCTCTCACCAGTTCACCCGTGCGGTCGCTGGCCGACATCATCGCCTTCAACGAGCGCCACGCCGAGGACGAGCTCCGCTACTTCGGGCAGGAGATCATGGTGATGGCGCAGAAGAAGGGGCCGCTCACCACGCCGGCCTACCGGCGCGCCCTCGCCGCCAACCGCCGTCTTGCCGGTGCCGAGGGCATCGATGCCGTCGTCCGGCGGCACAAGCTCGATGCGATCGTGGCGCCATCCAACGCGCCGCCCTGGCCGATCGATCTGGTGATCGGCGATCACGGCGCCGGCGGCTCCAGCACCACGCCCGCCGCGGTGGCCGGGTATCCGAGCATCACCGTCCCCGCGGGCTACAGCTTCGGGCTGCCGGTCGGCATCTCGTTCTTCGGGCCCGCGTGGAGCGAGGGGCGGCTCATCCGCGTTGCCCACGCGTTCGAGCAGGCCACGAAGCTCCGCCGCCCCCCGCGCTTCCTCCCCACCGCCGAGCTCTGAGGGATACAAAAAGAAAGGCCGCGCAGTCGTGGCTGCGCGGCCGTTCCGCATGATAACTATCCCGAGGTCAGAGCATTGCTGCCGCTGTTCTTCTCCCAGTCACCGTCGTCGGCTGGTGAGCCGCTCGAGAGGGCGACATGCGGGCCTCGGCTTCGATCCCCAGGCCGGATGGCCGTCCCACCTGGTTCGTTACCATGAGCGCTGCGAGTCAGGCCGAATCGCGGACCGGCCATTCGCACGGCATCCCGAGGCGCAAGATCGGGGCGGATGAAGCACGCGATAGGCTTCACCTGTTCGAACGGCGTGCACCAGGATCAACGATCGCCTGAGCCCTTGGGAAGCGTCGGCGATCTCCCCTGACGTGCCGCCCGAACCGTCCTTCAGGTCGCTGTCCTGGCCGGGGGCCAGAACCGCTCGCCGACTGACGTGCCAATAAGATAGGCACCTGCGAAAAGCTCGCAAGTGCCTGATTTTATTCGGGTTACGCGATTTGTCTGTGGATCGTCTGTGGAATCTCAACTCATTCACGGGGCGGTAACTTGCGCCCCCGCGTCCACATTTTGTGGAGATGTGTATCCACAATTCCCCACCCCGCAGCCTGGTGGACGGATCAACCCGCCATCGGGCTCGGACGGCCGCCGAGGGGCCGGACCTCGATCTCCCACGCCATGAAGAAGTTCCGCGCCGCGCTGTCGTAGTCGCCGAGCGCCCGCAGAACCGACTCCGCCCGCCGGTTGCCGTAGCCGCGCACCTCTTCCCCCTTGCCGGGGCTCGAGAGGGCGCCGAACTCGCTGTCGCAGCGTGCCAGCGCGGTCTCGAGCGAGTCCAGCGAGCGCAGGATGTCGGTCTGCGTGCGGCGGCGGGCGCCGGCCGGTGCGGCAGCGGCCGCGATCACGTCGCGGGTGGCCGGCAGCACATGGGTCGAGCGGACGCACGCCCGCGCAATCTCCCGCGCGCGCGCGGTGAGCGCCGCAGCGGACGTATTCCGGAAGTCACGCTGGAGGCGCGCGGCGGCGCCGTTGATCGTGATGAGGGAGTCGCGGAGGTTGAGCATGGCGTCGCGAAGCCGGACGCGGCCGGCGTCGAGCGGCGCGGCAGGCCGCACGATCGCCTGGGCGCGGAGCGAGGGTCCGGCGGCCAGGCACAGAGCAAGGAGGACGGCAGTGCGCTTCATGATTCCAGGCCGACTTCGATGTAGCGGAAGTCCGGCTCGCCTTCGGTGGAGGTGAAGAGACATCCGGCGGCGCTCGCGGCAAACCAGCCGCCGACGAGCGGCCGCGGCAGATCGAGCTCGCGGACGACGGACGGGAGCCAGCGCCGCATGTGGCGCAGCTCGGGGGCGCGGCGGCCGAGGAGCGCGAGCAGCGCGCCGGCACCGGCGGTGGCGCGGAGGAAATGCGCCAGCGCATGCGCCCGCTGGCTGAACTCGACGGCCTTGACCCCGGGCTCGTCGAACAGCACCGCACCCTCGAAGACGTCCATCGGCGGCGCGTCGAGCCGCGGGCCCAGGTACACGTAGCGGCGCCCGCGCTCGGTCTTCCGCTCGATCACCGCGGCGGCCGTCTCGCTCGTGAGGCGACCGGCATGGAGCAGGTCGTCGTCCTGCAGGATGCCCACCGCTCCGGTCCACTCCAGTGCCGACAGCGCCGTCTCGATCGGACACCCGAAGGCGTCGTCGAACGCGAGCAGCCGCGGCGCCTCGCCCGCCCGCAGCACGAAATGCGACAGCCCCTCGGCGCGATCCGAGAAGGTGCGGACGACCAGGGTGGAGGGAGTGGTCATGGCGTGAAATCTAGACTGGTGCGCCTACGGTGTCACCGCCGGCGCGCCATCCACCTTCACGATCCAGAGGCCGCTGTTCATGTCCGGTACGTAGATGTATCCGTCCCGGTAGATCGCGCCCCACGCATTGGGCGAATTGGGGACCGACCCCTTCGTATCACCGGTCACGGCGTGCGCGATCTCGCGGCCCTGGGCGAGCAGGTCCCCCCGGAGCTCGCCCGAGATGTCGAGCACGCGGAGGCCCCCCTGGTAGTCGCCCATGTAGAGCGTGTCGCCCGCGACCCAGACGTTGTGGCTGCCGCCGTCCTTCGGCTCGTACCACGCCACCTCGCGCGGCGCGGCCAGGTTCGACACGTCGATCACGTGCAGCCGGCCGAACGCGCGGCCCAGTCCCACCACGCCACCCCCGTCCGTCGGCCGCGGCCGGGCCGAGAAGACCTCGTCCCCCACGAAGACGTAGCGGCCGGCGCGCCAGGCGGTGTGGGTGCCGCGGATGAACCCCGGACCGCCCACCGCCTCGACATCGCGGTAGAGCCCGTTGAGATCGTACTTGTACTGCGACACGAGCACCGGCTTCTCCGGGCTTCCGCCCTTCACGCCGTTTCCGACGTCGAGGATCACCAGGCCGTCGTTCCAGTAGCTCAGGTAGGCGAGGCCGTCGGTGACGGCGATGTCGTGCAGCATGCGCCCCGCTTCGGAGCGCGGCGTCTCCCAGCGCGCCACCTGCGAGGGATGATAGGGATCGCGGAGGTCGATCACGCGCATCGAGCCCGTGGCGTCATCGGTGAGATAGACGTAGCCACGGTAGACGTAGGTGCTGTGCACGCCGCCGGTGACGGTCTCGGTGAACTCCGCGATGGGCTTCGGATGCGCGGGATCCTCGAAGGAGAGGACGACGATGCCGTTCTTGCGGGTGGACGCGCCCTCGCGCGTGAGGACGCCGAACTTCCCGTCCTCGGTCGTCATCAGATCGTTCACGGCGCGCGCATCGACGACGACCGAATCGGTGATGACGGGCGCGCCGCGGTTGCTCAGGTCGATGGCGTAGATCCGGTCGCCGATGGTGGTGAGATAGCCGTGGCGCCCGTCGGGGTGCAGCCAGAACTCGGCGGCTTCCAGCCGGATCGGGAGACGGCCGACGAGCGTCAGCGGCCGGCGCGCGTCACGCGGCTTCACCTCGACCGACGCCTCGGCGGTGCGGCCGCCGAAGCTCGCGGCGACGCGGTACGTCCCCGGCACCGCGGCGACGAAGGCGCCGTCCGGGCCGATCTCGCCATGGCCGGGGCTCATGAGCCAGTCGGGCGTCGCGTCGGCCACGGCGCGGCCGCTCGCATCGCGCGCCGTGAATCGGAACGACACGACGTCGCCGGTGCGGGCCGACGCCGTGGCCGGTTCGAGCGACACGCGGGTGACGGGGTTCGGGACCACCGTGATCGTGAGGCGCTCGGTGGCGCGGCCGGCACGCGCGGTGAGTGTCGCGCGTCCGGGACGACCGGCGACGAGCCGCGGGCCCGCCGCGACCGAGACCACCGCGGGCTGGTCCGACGTCCAGGCGACGTCGTCGTAGCGCCGGTCGGCGTTCGCCGCGTAGGGAATGGCGCTCACGCTCAGTGACTGGCCGGCATACAGGCGGCTGACCGCGGGCTCGATCGCGATCCGGGCCGCCGGTTGCGGCACCACCGTGATGCGGCTGAAGGCGGCGCGCGCACGGCCGCCGGCCGCGGGACTGACGGCCACCGAGAAGGTGAGCGTGCCCGTCGAGCCGCCGGTCACGAGACCCGTCGTGTCGATCGACCCCTCGAAGCGGCCGCCCGTCTGGAACCAGCGGACCCGCACCGCGTCGAGCTTCTTCCCGGCCGAGTCGTAGGCGACCGCGCGAAGGCGAACGGTGTCGCCCACCTGCACGGCGGCCTCGACCGGCTCGACCGCGACGCGCGCGATGGGTGACTGCACGGACATCGGAACCGGCGGTGCGGCCGGCTGTTGCGCGAGCGCGACCAGGCTCAGGAGCACGAGCATTGGAGTGACCTCGGCCTATGGTTGGGAATGGATCCACCAATGTAGCGGCCGGTACCGCCGCGGGGTACCTTATCGGCATGCGGCTCGAGTGGGACACCTACCAGTCGCCGATCGGCCCGCTCACCCTGATCGAGTCGGACGAGGGGCCGCTCGTGGTCGAGTTTCCCTCGCGCACCGCCCGCATCCCCTGGGCCGTCCGCTCCCGGGGCGGCGTGCCCGAGGTGACGGTGACCGAGGGCGGCTGCGCCGTGACCCGCCGCTGGCTCGACGCCTACTTCGGCGGCGGCCGGATCCGCCGCTACCCCTTCCCCTCCTGGCTCCCGCGCTGGCTCGACGTCTCGCCGGCGCAGATGCTCATCTTCCGCGCCCTCCGCTCCATCCCTGCGGGCGAAATCCGCTCCTACGACGACCTCTCGCGCGCCACCGGCCTCCACCCCCGCCAGATCGGCCAGCTGGTCGGCTCCAATCACCTCGCGATTCTCATCCCGTGCCACCGCGTGGTCGGCAAGGACGGCAGCCTGGTGGGCTACAGCGGCGGACTCAGGGCCAAGCGGTGGTTGCTGGATCATGAGTTGAGGGGGGAGGGGGTAGTCCTGAGGTAGGCGGACGCGGCGGACGAGGGCGGGCGGGGCGGACCTGGAATCGGAATGGTACGGTCGCCGCGAATACGACGGTGGATCCGGGCCATGCTTCCGTAGACTAGCGGATGCGGTCGCACGAAAGATTCGTGGCGTGGCAGCGCGCCCATGAGCTTGCGCTGGCGGTGTACCGGCTAACAGCCGCCTGGCCGAACGAAGCGAAATACGGGCTCACCGCGCAGACGCGCCGCGCGGCAATCTCGGTCCCGGCGAACATTGCGGAAGGAGCGGCTCGCCGGGGACCTCGCGAGTTTCGGCGCTTCCTCGATATTGCACTCGGCTCCCTCGGCGAGCTGCATTACCTCCTCCGCCTCGCTCAGGACCTGAACATTCTTTCCGACCCCGACGCAGCCCGGCTCGCAGCCTTGCGCACATCCACCGGCCAAACGCTGTGGCCTCTCTACCGCTCGGTGCTCCTCGCGACGGCCGCTGGCCGCCGCTCGTCCGCCCCGCCCGCCGCGCCCGCCCCGCCCGCCTCTTATTGACTTTCCCCCACCCCCGCCCCAACGTTATGCCATGCATTCGCTGGGTCTTGCCTGATCCTCCCCTCTGAGTTGCCACCGCTTGGGCCGTCCGGTCCGACGGTTTTTTTTCGCCCGGTCACTCCGACCGGGGTTTTACCGGAGCCCCTGGGCTCCCCACAGAAGAGGTTGCGGCAATGGCGAAGGGCACCGTCAAGTGGTTCAATGACGCCAAGGGGTTCGGGTTCATCGCGCAGGACGGCGGCAAGGATGTCTTCGTGCACCACACGGCAATCGTGGCCGAGGGCTTCCGGTCGCTCGCCGAGGGTGATCAGGTAGAGTTCGAGGTCGTCGAGGGTCCCAAGGGCCTTCAGGCGTCGAACGTCCGGAAGGTCTGACGCCCGGGGCCCCGCCCCACTCCCATCCTCAGCACGCATTGTCGCACCCCCCGCCCCGCGGACGGCCGTCCGCGGGGCGGCGGCGTGTCTCTTGCTGGCCAGGTCCCGCCATTTCCCCTCTGACGAGGATCCCGCCCGTGAACCGGACCCACGCTCGCTCCGGCGCCATCGCCGGACTCCTCCTGGCTCTCGCATCCCTCCCGGCCGCCTCGCAGTCCGCGGCGGCGCCCGCGCCCACTCCCGACACCACCCTGGCCTTCTTCGGATTCGCCGCGGGGGCCTCGCTGGCCGACGTGTCGGCGCATCTCAAGGCGGTCGACGGCTCGCGGCTCCGCTGCGACCGCGCCCACGCCGACGCCCACGTGACCGAGTGCCGCGCCACCGTCGGTGATCCTGCCCTCGGCGGACCGGTCAACCTCTGGATGTCCGCCATCGACAGTCTGAGCGGCGTGATGACGCTGTCGGCCGATGTGAGCCCGGACCAGCTCGACATCTGGCGGTCGGCGCTCGAGAAGGCGTACGGCAGAGTCGGCGCGCAGGTCCAGGGCACCCAGTGGATGATGCAGTGGGTGCGCCGGGGCCGGATGATCCGGCTCACCTGGCGGCTCGAGAACGGCAACCGCGTCGCGTCGGTCAGCCTGATCGACGGCCACGTCCTCGATGCGTGGGGGCGCGGTCGCGCCCGGGCGCGGGGGTAGTGCAAGCTTTGTAGCACCGCTCTTGCTTTCCTGCAGTCTCCGAGGCGGGGACGCGTGCCGGCCTCCTGGCCCAAGCCGTTGTCCCCGCGCCGCTTGTGCGGCAACACCGCGCTGACCAGCCAAGTGCAACCGTCCTGGAGACTGCCGTGGCATTGTTCGAGCGTTCCACGCTTTTCGCGTTAGTCGCCCCCGCGGTGCTCGCGGCCGTCGCCGGCTGCGGCGCGAGCAGCGGCGGCACCGTCCGGATCGGCGTCGCCGGCGCGTTCGACGACCCCATCGGCCGCCCCATGCGGCTCGCCGCCGAGCTGGCCGCATCGGAGATCAACGCCGCAGGCGGCATCAACGGGTCGAAGATCGAGCTGGTCGAGAAGAACGACTACGCCGACCCCGACTCCGCGGTCGTCGTGGCCAATGCCCTCTATCAGTCCGATGTGAGCGCCGTGGTCGGCCACCTCTTCTCCGGCACCACCCTCGCCGCCGCTCCCGTCTACAACGCGGGCAGCCAGCCGGTCGTCGCGATCTCGCCGTCATCATCGTCGCCCGAAGTGTCGGGCGCCGGGCCCTGGACCTTCCGGGTCTGCCCCAGCGACGACGCCCACGGCGCCGCGCTCGCGCGCTGGGTGCGCGACCGCCTCGGCCTCATCCGCGGCACCGTGCTCTATCTCAACAACGAGTACGGCCGCGGCGTCCGCCAGCGCTTCGTGGACGAGTTCGTCCGCCGGGGCGGCGAGGTGCTGTGGCAGAGTCCCTATCTGGGCGACAAGCCCGATGTCTCCGCCTATCTCGACCGGTTCGTGAAGGACGGGCGCTCGCAGTTCCTCGTGATCGCCGGCAACCGCCCGGAGGCCGAGGAGATCCTGCAGCAGGCGCACCGCCGCGGGATCAACGTCCCGGTGCTGGGCGGCGACGGCCTCGAGGGGATCGAAGGCGCGGGCACGCTCGCCGAAGGCGTCTACACCTCGATGGCCTACATCTCCCTGCTCGACACGCCGGCCAACCGGAAGTTCGTGGCCGCGTACCGCGCCCACTATCCCGATGCGGCGGCCCCGAACCAGCCCGCCGCCGCGACCTACGACGCGATCTACCTGCTCCGCGACGTGATCGCGAAGTCGGGTCCGGACCGCAAGAGCGTGCGCGCCGCGGTCGAGCAGGTGAATCCCGCCAATCCGTTCCAGGGCGTCACCGGCGCGATCGCCTTCGACTCGCTCGGCGACGTCCCCAACCGCCAGGTCTACATCGGCGTGGTGCACGGCGGCGCGGTGCAGCTCGCGGAGGGCCAGTAAGATGCTGCGAAGCCTTCGCGCCAAGGTGATCGCCACGATGGCGCTCCTCATCGCCCTCGTGCTGGTGATCGCCGCCATCGGCGTCAACTCGATCCACTCGCTCGACCGGTCGGTGGACCGCGAGCTGAACCTCCTCCTCGCCGGCACGCAGCTCAGCAACGGCCTCGTCAGCACCGCCACCAGCGAGATCCGCTCGGCGGAGCAGTATCTGGTGCGGCCCGCCGGTGAGCTCAAGGCCGAGTTCATCGCCGACGGCGATTCGGCCTACGCGTTCCAGCGGCGCTACCGCGACCTGGGCGAGCTGACCACGGCCGACCGCGTGACCCTCAACCGCATCGCGACCTCGCAGGCGCAGGCGGAGGTGGCCTACGCCACCGCGCATGCGCTGGCCGATCTGGGCCGGCTGGATGACGCGCGGACCGCCGCCGACCGCGCACGCGACCCGTCGGACACCCTGGTCGCCGATGTGCACGCGCTCTCGATCGGGCAGGCCTCGCGCGCCCACGCCCGCGCCACCGACCTCAAGCGGAACGCGAGCCAGCGGCGGAGCATGCTCTGGTTCCTCTTCGGCATGGTGTCGCTGGTGGGCGTCGGCGCGTCGGCCGCGACGGTGCGCTCGATCGACGTCCCGCTCCGTCGCCTCGTCGGCGCGGCGGACCGCTTCGGCGCCGGCGACCTCCGTCCCGTGCAGCTGGGCGAGATGCCGACCGAGCTGGGCCGCCTGGCCGGCGCGATGGACAACATGGGAGCCCGGCTCCGCACCGTGGTGGGGGCCGTCGTCAAGGAGGCCACCGACATCGGCAGCAGCGCGAGCGACTTCTCGGCCATGAGCCAGGAGCTTGCCGCGAGCAGCGGCGAGATCTCGACCGCGATGGTGCGGATCGCGAGCAGCGCCGATCAGCAGCGCCGGGGCATGGAGGAGGCCGGCTCCCTGCTCGCGGGCCTCAACGAGGCCGCGAACACCAATGCCGAAGCGTCGAAGCGCCTCGTCGCCCTGGGCGACCGGATCCGCGAGCTGGCCGAGCATCATCAGGGCGACGTGGCGACGGCGGGGCGCACCCTGCTCGACGTTCGCGAGGTCGTCACGACCTCGGCGGGCCAGGTGCGGGAGCTCGCCAAGCTCAGCGAGACGATCACCGACTTCATCGATCTCATCAAGCAGATCTCGTCGCAGACCAACCTGCTCGCCCTCAACGCGGCCATCGAGGCGGCGCGCGCGGGCGAGCACGGCCGCGGCTTCGCGGTGGTGGCGGAAGAGGTGCGCCGCCTCGCCGACTCGAGCGCCCGCGCCGCGGAGGACGTGACCAAGACGGTGGAGTTCATCCGCCGCCAGGTCCGCGAGGTGTCGGGCACGATGGAGCTGGGGTCGACCAAGGTGGCGGGGATCGAGCACGTCGCGACCGCGGCCGCCCACGCGCTGGAGGAGATCACCCAGGCGGTGCGGGAGGTCCACACGGCCGCGACCGAGGTGGCGCGCGACGCCGATGCGAACCGTCAGGTGGTGGACGAGCTGGGACGGAAGACGGTCGAGGTGAGCCAGTCAGCCGGCGAGCATGCCTCGGCCAGCGAGGAAGTGACGGCGGCGGCGGAGGAGCAGAGTGCTTCGACGGAGGAGATGGCGGCGTCGGCGGGCGAGCTGCTGCAGGGTGCCACCCGTCTTACCGCCCTGATGCAGGAATTCCAGACCTGAGCTGACTAGCGCTTCCTCGCCTTGGCGCGGGCGGCCGGGGCGGGCCGGCGCTTCACGGCCTTGGGCCGCGGCTTGGCGGCCGGCTTCGGCTTGGGCTTGGTCTTGGCGGCGCGGGCCCGGACCTTCTGCGCCTTCACGCGGTCGGCGGCCTTGTCGGCCCGCTTCTGCTGGGCCTGCTGCACCTCGGCCACGATGCGGTCGGCCTCGTCGGCGGCCATGAGACTCCGGCGCACGGCGTAGCGGGTGAGCTCCTCCGCATCGGCCAGGCGGAATTCCTCGAGCCGGGCGGCCGCACGGATCACGTGGGACAGGGCATCAGCCACCGGACTGCGGAGCACGTTGGCGATGCCCGGCAGTGTTTCCAGCAGCGTCGAGATCTGTGAACTGCCCAGCTCAGTACCCACGTCGCCTCCCAGGCTAAGGCGGCAACCTACCCCGCGTTACGCCCCTCGTCAAGCAGGTGTCGCGCTGTCCGCCATTTTTCAGTAGTACCCATGGCTACAACTGACGTTGCTACTGGATCCGAAGGGTGCCGACCTCGTCGTAGGCGCGGTGAGGGAGGCAGTAGAACCGATAGTCGCCGGCGGGAAGCGCGGGCAGGGTGATGCGGTACTCGGCCCGTGGTCCCAGGATCGGTCCGGACAGGTCGCCGACGCGGCGGGGCATGGCGGCGCTGAGTGCCGCACGGGCGGCAGGCGGCATGTTGCCCTCGAACACGATGCCGTGGTCGCCCCCGCCGGTCACCTTGAACACGAGCACATCGCCGGCGCGGGCCGTGACGGTGGCCGGGCTGAAGCGGTATTCGTGGGTCGCGGCGTCGTGTTCGAGGCGGATCTCGTGGACCTTCTGGGCGTGGGCCGGCGCCGCGGATGCGGTGGCCAGCGCGACCAGCGGGGCGAACAGCAGGCGAAGCGGTCGGACGCATTCCGGCATGTGACCTCCAGGAGATCCGGCTTTCCAGTACCGGCGGAATCGATAATATTGAACAAGAGGCGGGATGATCCGGTTTCGGAGCACTCCTTCCCGCCGGAGGGGCCGGCCGTGGGACGCAGGGGTATCAAGGAATATCGGGCGCCGGAAGCCCTGATCCTGATCGCGGCGGATCGCGAGCACAAGCTCCTCGTGTGCCCTTCCTGCGGCTCCGCGGGCGTGGACCGCTCCCCCCGCCGCGAGGGCGATGACGCCCCTGCGGGCCGAGTCACCCTGCACTGCAACGCCTGCGGCCGGAGCGCGGTCTACATCGATCGCCAGCCCGGCCGCGATTCGCTTCCCGAGGCGCCCCGCCTCCCCTGACGCTCAGCGCACCCCGGTGAAGATCCGTCCCCACCGCACCGCGGTGAGGAACGGCAGCGCCCGGTAGCTCGACTTGTCGTAGCTGTAGTAGATGAACATGGGGCTTCCCCGCAGGTTTTCCCGCGGGAGGAAGCCCCAGTAGCGGCTGTCGAGGGAGTTCTCGCGGTTGTCTCCCATCACGAAGAGCGAATCGCGCGGGACCACGATCGGCCCCCAGTCCTGCACGTCCGGATGGTAGGCCGTCGTATCGCCGCCGGCGAGGTGCGGCAGCTGCCAGCTCCGCATGTAGTCGCGCATCGACGGCGGCGCCGACTCCTGGAGATTGACGTGCTGCACGTACGGTTCGGCGACGGCGTGGCCGTTCCGGTAGAGCCGCGCTCCCTTCATGGCGAGGGTGTCGCCGGCCACGCCGATGAGCCGCTTGACGACCTTGATCCCCGCGTACTCGCCGACCTCGGGCGCATCGCGCGAATCGAACACGACCACGTCTCCTACGCGCGGCTCGCGCACGGCGGGCAGGTGGCGGTGGACGAGCGGGACCTCGGCGCCGTAGAGCGCCTTGTTGACGAAGAGCCAGTCGCCCACGAGGAGGGTGCGCTCCATGCTCTCCGACGGAATGTGGAACGCCTCCACCAGGAAGGTTCTCAGGAAGAGCCAGACCACGAGCGCCACGCCGATCGACTTGGCCCAGTCCCAGAGCCAGGCCCGAACCGATCCCTTCTTCGCTTCCGCCGAGCTTTCCATCGAACTTGCCATGCTCACTCCGGGGAGCTCAGGATGCGCCGCCAGCGGATCCGCTCCGGAAACGGGGGTGCGTGCGAGCCCGCGGGCTCGCAGCTGAAATAGATGAGAAAGGGGTGGCCGCGCACGCTTTCCCGCGACGCGAATCCCCAGTAGCGCCCGTCGTACGAGGCATCGCGGTTGTCGCCCAGGAAGAAGAGCGAGTCGGGCGGCACCACGATCGGACCCCAGTCGTGCAGGTCCGGCAGATACCCGCCGGGGTCGCCGCCGGCCAGGTGCGGCAGCTGCCATGCGCGCATCCGCTCCCGCGTCGCGGGCGACTCCGACCGGAACGGATCGGTCCCCACGGCATACGGCTCGGACAGCGGCACGCCGTTCCGGATCAGGGCACCCGCTTCCATCAGGAGCGTATCGCCCGGGAGGCCGATGAGCCGCTTCACCAGCTTGCGGCCGCTGTCCTCCACCGACTGGAAGACGACGAGGTCGCCGCGCCGCGGCACGTAGTGGAGCTTCCGGACGAAGACGAGATCACCGGGAAGCAGCGTGCTCTCCATGCTGCCCGACGGGATCCGGAACGCCTCGATCACGAACGTCCTGAGCACCAGCCACACCGCGATCGTCGCGACGATCGCCCAGGTCCAGACGCGGAGCGCCGAGTGGCTCCGCGCCGGGCCGCTCATTCCACCCAGTCGGCGATGAACAGGTCCGTCTCCCCGCTCTCGGCGCCGTGACGGTTCGAGGCCCAGACGAGCTTCCGGCCGTCGGGGCTGAACATCGGGAAGCCGTCGAAGTCGGGGTCGTTGGTGACCTGCTCGAGCCCGGTGCCGTCGGTGTTGACGAGGTAGAGGTCGAAGTTCCGACCTCGCGGGTTCAGGTAGTTGGAGGCGAAGATGATCCGGCGCCCGTCGGGATGAAAGAACGGCGCGAAGTTGGCGCCGCCCAGCGACGTGACCTTCCGGGCGTTGCCGCCGTCGGCGTCGGCCATCCAGAGCTCGAGCTTCGTGGGGCGCACCAGCCGCTCGGCCAGGAGGCGCTGGTAGTCGGCGGTGTCGGCCGCGGTCTCGGGATACTGCGCGCGCCAGACGAGGTGCTTCCCGTCGGGCGAGAAGAAGGCGCCGCCGTCGTAGCCCATGCGGTGGGTGATCCGCCGGACGTCGCTCCCGTCGGTGTTCATCGTGTACAGCTCGATGTCGCCGTCGCGAGTGCTGGTGAAGACGATGCGGTTCCCGTCGGGCGAGACCGTGGCCTCGGCGTTGTAGGCGCCGTTGCTGGTGAGCTTCCGCTGGTCACTGCCGTCCACCCGCTGCGTGTAGATCTCGAAGTGGCCGAGGGGCCAGACGTAGCCCTTCGAGCGATCCACCGGCGGCGGGCACTCGCGGGAAAACTCGTGCGTCGAGCTGTAGAGGACGCGGCGGTCGTTGTCGTAGAAGTAGCCGCAGGTGGTGCGGCCCGCGCCGTTGGAGATCCGGCGGAGGTGCGAGCCGTCGATGTCCATGATGTATTCCTGGTCGCAGCCCGCGTCCACCTTCTCCTGCCGCTGGAAGATGAGCTGCCGGCCCGACCGCGAGAAATACGCTTCCGCGTTGTTGCCGCTGAAGGTGAGCTGGCGGACGTTCCGGAGGTGGCGCTCGCCGGGCCGGATCAGAGCGGCGGACGCAGCGGGCGCGGCGGACGAAGCGGGCGGTGCTGACGCGGTGCACGCGGGCAATACCGTGAGCGCGGCGGCGGCGAGCAGGCGGCGAATCGTGGTCCTCGGCGGCGAGTGGTGGGCGCGACGGCGACAGCGCGCCCGGCCGCTCGACCGGGCAGCGAAAGATATAACGGGACGACAGGCCGGGGGTTTCGGGGGCTCAGCTGCCGGGAAGCGGCGAGCGGAGCCGGCGGATCGGATACGAGGCGCCCGGCACCATCTCGTCGTCGAGGAAATTCCAGGCCACCACGCCGTCTTCCGAGCCGGGCTCCAGGAGGTATCCCGCCAGCACGCCGAGGGGCTGGGTGGTGGAGACGAGGTACCAGGCGCCGCTCGCCGTATCGGCGCCGGCGGCCCAGCGCCCGTCGACGCTCAGCGTGTTGTGCCCCTCGAACTTCCGGGGCGAGCGGCGGACGCTGTCGATGGTGAAGACTTCGGCCGGCGCCTTCCACCCGCTGGGCAGCGGCTTCACCGCGACGCCGTGGCGCCGGAGGAGGGCCACCACGGTCTGCAGCCGGTCGGGAATGAGATAGGCGGCCGGCAGCGCCTCGCTCCGGGCGGCGGCGAAGCGGTCCCACACCGGCATCCGCACGGTGCGGAACTTCCCGCTCTGCTTCCGCGGCGCGAACCCGCCCGAGCGTCCCGATGAATCGGCGGTCGTGAGCTCGGCGATCACGTCGCGCATGGTGGAATCGGCGAAGCGCTGGCGGATGGCGACCGAGTCCCCGTGAATGCCTTCGGCCAGGAGCGGCATCCAGGTGTTCCGCCGCTCGGCGAGGAGGCTCAGCGTCTCCCGCACGAAGTCGTAGGTGGCGCGGATCCGGGTGGCGAAGGGGTCGTGGCTGTAGGCCTCGCTCAGGATGGCCATCCGCCCGCGCAGCGCGAACCAGTTGGTGCCGTAGCGCGCGCGCCCGTCGTAGGTCTCCCAGCCCAGCTTCAGCGAATCGGGATTCTGGTTCCGGAAATTCCCGTACGGAAAGATCCGCTCGCGGTGGCGCTTGCGCATGCGCTCGGCGACCGCGGGAAGGAACACGTCCTGCACCCACGCGTTGACGCGGCTGTGGTTGGCGTTGAGGCCCGGCGAATAGGTCAGGTTGTAGCCGTGGTAGCTGCCGTCGGTGGTGTGCAGGTCGAGGAGCAGGTCGGGGTTCCAGCGGTCGAGCAGCTCCTCGGAGGCGCGGGTCTCGGGCGCCTCGAGCTTCACGTAGTCGCGGTTGAGGTCGAGGCCCTGCCCGTTGGCGCGGCGGCCGACGCGCGGCGGCCCGTTCTGCTCGGGCCGGTTCACTTCCTGCGGCGCCAGCTTCTCGTTGCCGTCGGCGTTGTAGATCGGGACCACGAGCAGGATGACGCTGTCCAGCAGCGGCCGCAGCGAGCCGAGCGTGAGGTCGCGCAGCAGCATCTGCGCGGCCTCCTTCCCCTCGACCTCGCCGGCGTGGATGTTCGCCTGGATGTAGACGATCGGCTTGCCGCTGTGGTGCGCCGCGTCGGCGCCGGAGACCATGGGCCGCGCGGCGAGCACGACCGGCACCTCGAGCCCCTCGGGGCTCCTGGTGAGCGTCCAGATCCGGAGGCCCGCCCCGCGCGCCTGGAGCGAATCCAGGAACTCGAGGACGTCGACGTGCGTGGAGGTTTCGGCGAAGGCGGTGCGCTCGGGGCGGGTGGTCTGCGCGGCGGCCGGCGCCGCGAGGGCCGGCGCGGCCACGATGAGCGCGGCAATGGAGAGGCGCATGGCGGGAATATATCCCGCTACCCGCCGGGGCGAGGGTGCTCCGGCACGAATTCGCGGACCTTCTGCAGCAGCACCTCGACCTGCATCGGCTTCTCGATCATGCGGGAGCCCGGCTCGAGCAGCCCGCGGCGGAGCACCTCGTCGTCGGTATAGCCCGACATGAACAGGACCGGCACCTCGTAGCCCAGCTCCTCGACGCGGCCGGCCAGCGCGCGCCCGCCCATCTCGGGCATCACCACGTCGCTCACGATGAGGTCCACCCGTCCGCCGCGCTGCTCGAGCAGGCGAAGCGCCTCGATCCCGTTCCGGGCCTCGAGGCATTCATAGCCCTCGCGGGTGAGGACGCGGACGATCCAGCGGCGCACCATCTCCTCGTCTTCCACCACCAGCAGCGCGGGCGCCTGGCCGATCTGCTGCGGCCGGTCGATCGCTTCGGCGCGCGGCTCCTCCAGCACGGGGAGATACACCTTGAAGGTGGTCCCGTGCCCCAGCTCGCTGTACACCCAGATGTATCCGCCGCTCTGGCGGATGATCCCGTACACCGTCGCGAGGCCGAGGCCGGTGCCCTGCCCCGTGGGCTTGGTGGTGAAGAAGGGCTCGAAGATGCGGCTCTGCGTCTCCGCGTCCATCCCGCTGCCGTTGTCGCTCACCGCGATCATCACGAAGGGTCCGGGGCGGATCTCCACGCCGGGATGGCGGTCGCCGTAGTCGCGATCGAGGGCGGCGTTCCGGAGCGCCAGGGTGAGCCGGCCGCCGCTCGGCATCGCGTCACGGGCGTTGAGGGCGAGATTGATGAGCACCTGCTCCACCTGCCCCTGGTCGGCGCGCACGCGCCCCACGCCCGACGCGCGGCTCACCACGAGCTGCCGGTCCTCGCCCAGGAGGCGGCGGAGCATCGGCTCGATGCCGGTGATGACGGCGTTGAGATCCAGCACCTCGGCCTGCAGCACCTGCCGGCGGCTGAAGGCGAGGAGCTGGCCCGTCACCATCGCGGCGCGGCCGGCGGCACGGCGGATCTGCTCGACGTCGTTCCGCCGCTCGTCCCCCGCGGGAAGCCCGTGCATGAGGAGCTCGCTGAAGCCGAGCACGCCCTGCATCATGTTGTTGATCTCGTGGGCGACGCCGCCGGCGAGCTGGCCCACCGCCTCCATCCGCTGCGCGTGCCGCACCCGCTCCTCGGTGCGGCGCCGCTCGGTGACGTCCACGCACGCGCCGGTGAGCGACTGCGCCTGGCCGTCCTCGTCGCGCACCACGGTGCCCTGGTCGCGGAGCCAGCGGAGCCCGCCGCCGGAAAGCGGCACCCGGAACTCGACGTTGAAGCTGCTGCCCTCGTCCACCGCGCGCTGGAAGGCGATCACGACCGCGGAGCGGTCCTCGGGATGCAGATGATCGAGGAAGTCGGCGAAGGTGCGGATCTGCTCGTCGGGGCGGAGGCCGAAGAGGGCGCGGAGACTCTCGTCGAACATGTAGGTGTCGTTCGCGATGTCCCAGCGCCAGGTGCCCATCTGGGCGGCGTGGAGCGCCGCATTCAGCCGCTCCTCGCTTTCCCGGAGCGCGTCCTCGGTCCGCTTCTGGTCGGTGCGGTCGTGGACCACCTTGGCGAACCCGAGCAGCTCGCCGGACGGATCGCGCAGTGCCGTGGTCATGCCGTTGGCCCAGAAGCGGCTGCCGTCCTGCCGCGCGAGCCAGCGGTCGTCGTTCGCCTCCCCATGGAGGCGGGCGGTCTCGAGCTCGCGCTGCGGCACGCCGGCGGCGATGTCCTCCGGTGTGAAGAGGGCGCTGCCGTGCAGGGTCAGGAAGGTCTGGCGCGGATAACCGAAGACGCGCTCGGCGCCCTGGTTCCAGCTCCTGATCCAGCCCTTCGGGTCCACCAGAAAGATCGCGTAGTCGCGTACCTGCTCGACCAGCGTCCGATAGATGCTATCGACCGACTCCGGCGGGGCCGCGACGCTCCGGCTCTCGTCCATGGTGCAATGTCGGATATCCCGGCGTCACGCATGGTGTCGCCGGTCACTTTCGGCGGGAATTCTCCGGGGGTGCCACGACGCGGGTCCGAACCAGGTCGGGGTAGTCGTCCTCGATGGTGAATGTGAGCTCGGGCACAAGCGCACGGCGCGACGGCGCCTGGATGACGCGATCCGGGGTGGTGAGGAAGGCGCTCCACGCGCGCCGCACGCGGGGATCGGCGAGGACGGTGGCGGCGCCGGGCGGCACGGCGGCCCGCGCGAGGAGGCCGACGACCACGCTGTCGTCGCCGCCCAGGGCGCTGCTGAGAGAGCGGACCAGCTCGTACCCGAGCACGTGCTGGTCGTCCCGGCGCGCCCGCGCGAGCCGCGCCCGCTTCTCCGCTTCGGCCACGCCGAGGAGCGGCTCGCGGGCCACGAACGGAGCGAGGATCTCCTCGGCCCGCCACTCCGCGAGCCCCTCCACCACGAAGGGATCGACGCCGGGCAGGACCGCGGGCCCGTCGCCGTCGAGGGGAACGGCGGCGAGGATCCGCCGCTGGAAGAGGAGATGCTGCCACTCGTGCACCACCGCGCCCACGGCGAGGAGCGGCATGTAGCCGGGATCGATCGCGATCACGTCCCGCGCCTCGAGAAAGCCGTTTCCGTTCTGGCCGGTCAGACCGCCGGGACTCGCGAGCCGCATCGTTTCCCCCGGCAGCTCGAGCGTCGCGGCGGGCCCGAACTCCACCGCGACGCGGTGCAGCACCTCGAGGAAGCCGCCGCGGCCGTGGCGGCGGAGCCACTCGCCCGCGGCCCAGTTGTCGGCATGCACCAGGTTGTCGAAGAGCCGGTCGGGAACGCCGTATCGGGGCACGGCCTGCGCGTAGCCGAAGGCGCGAGCCTCGATCGCCGGTGTCGAGGCGGAGTCGTGCCAGGCGGCGCGGACGGCATCGCCGATCGAGCGGGCCGGCCGTCCCGGCAGCCACGCCTCGTCCAGGAAGAAGCGGAGCGCATCCGCGTACCAGAGCGTCGCGGAGTCGTAGCCGCCCATGAGGAGACTGACCGCGCGCGCCGAGACCGGATCGGCCGAAGCCATGCGCCGAGCGAGCGCGCCGGCGGCCGTGCTGTCGGTGCTCCGGAGCGTGAAGACGCGGTAGAGCGCGAGGTCCAGCGTGCCGGCGTCCGTCGCGGCGTCGGCGGAGTCGGCGGGCGGCAGCCAGCCGACGGCGCGGAGGGCCGGGGCGGCGGCAACGACAGTGAGCGCGGGGGACGCGGCGCGGGCGCGAGCGAGCGCCACGTCGTGCAGGTCCACCTGCCACTGGCCCCGCGGGCGGAAGAGACGGTCGAAGCGGCCCGCCGCCGCGCCCGCGAGACCCGCGCGGATCGACTCGAGGGTGCGGACCGCCGCCGCGCGCATCTCCTCCCGCTGCGCCACGCCCAGTACGCGGAGCGGCGCCGTCGAGGCGAGCGTGTCGCCCCGAAGAGCCGGGATGCCCGCGGCGGCGGCCGCGCGCGTGTAGGCGGCGACGAGACTGTCGGCGGCGCCGGCGCTCGCGGCGGCGGCGAGCCACGGGCCCGGCAGCCGGATCAGCGAATCGCGCCGGCCGGTGACGACGCCGCGCACCGTGAAGCGCGGCAGCACGGGGTAATACTCGGTGTTCTCCGCCAGCGGAGCCGCTTCCCACTCGGGGCCTTCCTGCCCCGCGACCGTCACCCGTCCCGAGAGCCCCCCGCCCACGGCCCGGCCGGTGAAGCGCGGGCCCGATGCCGCGGCAAAGGCGATGGTATCCCCCCGCACCGAGCCGGTGAGCGGGAGGGGCTGGTCAGCGTTCCCGAGCCAGAGGGTGCCGGTGAGCGTGGTACCGGCCTGCCGGAGCCGGAGCTCGCCGCGATAGCCGGCTGAGGAGAAGCTCGGGATGGTGACGATCCAGCGGCCGGCGAGCTGCGCCGCGGCGGGTGCGGGCGCGAGCAGGCCCAGAACGAGCGCCAGACGCATAGATTGAAGGAGCCCGCGGCCGTCGCCGCGCAATCCGGAGCGATCCCCGATGACAGAAGATTCCGAAGGGCCGGCACCCCGCCCGCCCTTCCAGCCGCTGATGGACCGTCTGGGCGAGCTGTGCGTCGCTGGCCGGGACAGCGCCACATACCTCTGGCAGGTGCCCGACGACGCCGCGGTGCGCGGCCGCATCGTGGAGATCCTCGCCGAGATCCGGACGGAGGCGGTCAAGTCCGGACGGCGGGAGATGACGCGGCTGGTGGACGAGATGCAGACGGCCGCCGGCGCCTCGCCCAGCCCGCAGCAGGTGGAGATCCTGCAGGACGGCTTCGAGCGGCTCACGCGGCTCTGGCAGTCGGCCAAGTCCGGGATCTTCTGATGGCCCTCAAGCTTTCGTCGCGGCAGCAGGCGCAGCTGGGCTTCCTCCAGACGGTGCCGCCCAAGCTGGCGCGCATCCACTCCGTGATCGAGCAGATGTCGGCGCTCCAGGCGGACGACGTGACCGTCCGCGGGCTCGCGCGGATGCTCGACGAGCTCAAGGCGAACGGCCAGGGCTTCGGCCTCACGGGGTTCGCCGAAACCTGCGGCCTGATGGGAACGATGAGCCGGCGGAACGGCGGGCTGCAGATGAAGGTCCGGGGACTGCGCGAGCTCTTGGGAAGCCTGAAGATCAACTACGAGGCGGCGCTGAAGGCGGCGAGCACGCCCGAGGCCTAGCGGCGTGCGGACCGCTTCGCGATGATGCCGTCGATGATCGGCCCGGACATGAGGGCCACCATGCCGTTCACCAGCCCGCCGATGACCGACGAGACGAAGGCCAGCGCGAAGAGGATGGCGCCGGCGCCGATGATGGCGAAGAACATGTCGATCCAGTAGAGCATGAAGCGTCTCCGGGAGGTGCGGCGGCCGTCTGCCGGTCGCATTAGCTTACTGCGGGCACCTGACCCTCCGCAACCGCGGCGGGCTCCCCGCGACCTTCGACCACCCCAGCAGCACCTTTTGGAGGAATGACGATGCGGATACTGACCGCTCTCGCCGCGCTGAGCGCCGCCGCCCTGCCGCTGGCGGCGCAGAAGCCGAACACTCCCGCCGCCCCCGCGCACGAACACGCGATGGACGATCACGACAAGCCCGTGACCGGCGGCGGCACCCTGCCCGCCGGCTGGATGGCGCGCACCGACAACCCCGCCGGCGTCGCGAACGTCAAGTTCGTCACGATGGGCAGCGGCTATCACGTGACGCTGGGGCCCGCGACGATCCTCTACCGCGCGGCCGACAACGCGAACGGCCCGTTCCACACCCTGGCGACCTTCACGCAGACGAAGGAGCCGACGCATGCCGAGGGCTACGGCCTCTTCGTGGGCGGCCGGAGCCTCAACGCGCCGACCCAGCAGTACACCTACTTCCTCGTGCGGGGCGACGGGAAGTTCCTGATCAAGCGGCGTGACGGCGCGCAGACCTCGGTGATCAGGGACTGGACCGAGAGCCCGGCGGTGGTGAAGCCCGATTCGGCGGGGAAGGCCACCAACATGCTCGAGATCGACAACAAGAGCGATCCGTCGAAAGTCACCTTCAAGGCGAACGGGCAGGAGGTCTATTCCATGCCGGCCGACGCGAGCGTCCGCGGCATCGTAGGCCTCCGGGTGAACCACAACCTCGACGTCCACGTCGCCGGGTTCGCCCTGCACCAGTAGGGCGATCGCGCTCTAGCTTTCCGCGGCGCGCCGGACCGAGAGGGCCCGGTCGGCGGCGTCGCGGATCGGTGCGTCGCCCTGTCGCACCAGGCGGTCGAGCAGGCGGCGGCACTCGGGGGTTCCCGCCGCGGCCAGCCCGGCCACCGCGTCCAGCCGCTGTTCCACCGTCCGCCCCATCCATCTCAGCAATGATCGCTTGTCGAGCGCGATCTCGGCCAGGTCGCCCGCGGCGCCGAGGCGTGCGGCGGCGGTCGCGAGCTCGCGGCGCACCGGCGAATCTTCCTCGCGGTTGAAGGCCAGCAGCAGCCGGCCGATCAGCGATTCCCGGCCGTGATCGGCCGCGGCGCGCGCCGCCTCGGACCTGGTGTCGGGCGAGGCGTGGCTGAGCGCGGCCTGAATCGCGTGGATCGCGGCGGGGTCGTCGAAGCCGGCGAGGGCGCGGATGGCGGCGGCCCGCACGCGCTCGGCGGGATGCTCCACCAGCGCCACGAGGGGCGCCACCGCCCGGCTGTCGCCCAGGCGGCCCAGCAGCTCGGCGCCGTGGCGGGCGACGTGGGGACGGGAGTTCGACAGCAAGGGGAGGATGAGCGGAAAGGCCGCGGGCTCAGCCGCGAGCGCATCGTGCAGGAACTGCCGCGGGCCGGCCGCTTCCGACTCGCTCACGCCGTCGATCATGGCCTCGAGGCCCTCGGGCCCGATCCAGCGGAGGATCGCGGCGGTGCGCTGCTGCTCCTCGGGCCGCCGGAGCGACCGCTCGACCATGATCCGGAGCACCGTCGGATTGAAGGTGCGGCGGGCGGCGATCATCATCGTTCGCCGCTCCTCGGGACTGCGGCCCTCGGTCAGGTCGCGCGCCGCTTCGGCCCAGCCCAGCAGCTCGGCGCCCTGCTTCCGGGCAAAGGCGTCGGCGGCGGCCACGAGCACGCCGGCGATGCGGTCTTCGGCTCCTTCGCGCTGCTGGGTACGGCGATCGTCCATCCGTTCTTCTCTCCGGGCGGCTAGAGCTGGGCCCTGATCAGTCCCGCGAGGCGCTCCTTCAACTTCTCCGCGGCGGGCCGCCGCCGCCACATCTCGAGGGTAATGCGGCGGGAGCGGCCCTTGTCGGCCTCGAAGACTGCCGCCTGCTCGGCGGCGAGCGCGCGGTCCAGTACGTTCAGGTTCGCCTCGTCGTTGAGGCGGAAGGAGCGGTTGTCGAAGTTGGTGGACCCGACCGAGACCCAGATCCCGTCCACCACCATCACCTTGCAGTGGTACATGGTCGGCTGGTACTCCCAGATCTCGACCCCCGCCTCGAGCAGCGGCTCCCAGCGCGAGCGCGACGCCTTCCGCACCACTTCGGTATCGATGTGCGCGCCCGGCGTGATGATCTCGACCCGGACCCCGCGCTCGCGCGCCGCCACCAGCTCCCGCACCGCCAGCGAGTCGGGCACGAAGTAGGAGTTGGCGAGGAGGATCCGCTCGCGCGCCGCGGCGATCGAGAGCAGATACATGAGTCGCACGCTCTCGGACCCCTCGCCCGGCGAGCTCCGGAAGACCTGGGCGCAGGAGTCGCCCGCGTGGTCGAGGGACGGAAAGTAGTCGTCGCCGTGAAGAACGAGGGAGCGGCACTTCATCCAGTTGTCCATGAACGTCGCCTGCATCTGGGCGACGGCGGGCCCCTCGATCCGGAAGTGCGAGTCGCGCCAGTGCTCCGGGTCCTGGGCGTGGCCCAGCCAGTTGTCGGCGATGCCGACGCCGCCGGTGAAGCCGACCCGGCCATCCACGACGAGGAGCTTCCGGTGGGTCCGGTTGTTCATCCGGCCGATGGTGTACCACCGGAGCGGGTGATACTTGCAGACTTCGGCGCCGGCCTCCTCCATCTCGTCCAGGACCTGCTGATCCATCTTCCCCGTGCCCAGCCAGTCGAGGAGGACGTGGACCCGCACGCCCGCGCGCGCCCGCTCGGACAGCGCCTCGGCAAACTCGCGGCCGATCTCGCCGGACCAGTAGATGTAGGTCTCGAAGGTGATGGTGCGGCGGGCGGAGCGGATGGCGTCCAGCATGGCGGGGAAGATCTGGTCGCCGTTCAGGTAGGAGGTGACGCGGTTGCCGCGGACGATCCCCGGGCCGAGCAGCGCACCCATCGAGCGGACGAACTCGTCGTCGCCCGCGGCGTAGAGCGGGCGGACGGCGTGCTCGATCTTCCGCTCGCTCGACGAGAGGTTGAGGGCGATGAGCGCGACGAGCGCCCCCGCCACAGCCGCGACGGCGATCCACATCCCGGAAGTATACGCCGGGATGTGGCCGCCGGCGCCTGCGTCAGGCGCTCTTCACTTCGATCTGCCGCGGCCGCGCGCGCTCGGCCTTGGGCAGCGTCACGGTCAGAATGCCGCTGTCATAGCGGGCCTCGATCCGCTCGGGATCCACCGTGCTCGGGAGCGCGAAGGAGCGCTCGAACACGCCGTAGGTCCGCTCGTAGCGGTGCACGCGGTCCACCTTCTCCTCGGCCACCTGCTTCTTCTCGCCGCGAATGGTCAGCAGATTGTTCTCGAGCGAGAGCTTCACGTCCTCCGCCTTGACGCCGGGAATCTCGGCGATGATCCGGACGGCCTCCTTGTCCTCGAAGACGTCGCAGGGCGGGAGCCAGGCCGACGTGATGGCGTCGCCGTTCTCGGTCCCGGGCCAGTTGGAGAAAGCCTCGCCCAGCATGGAATTGAGGCGGCGCAGCCCGCTGTTGAGGTCGGCGGCGCGACGGGTGGTGGTGACGTACATGGCGCATCCTCCGTTGCTGTGATCGACTGGTGCTGGTCTCGCCGCATCCCGCGGCAATGCCGGAGCGGTATGCAGCGGGTGTGCCAGTCCGGAGGGGCGGGGATTTGCCACTTTGACCGGGGAGGAGGCAGAGTTGACAGACGAAGGGCAGGAATGACGGGCGGGACGGGCCGGACGGGCGAGGAACCCGGGGCCGGGCGGCTGCGCCGCCCGGCCCCGGAAAGGATCAGGCGTTCGCGCCTTCCTTCGGCCGGGAGATCTCCTCGACCACGCGGCCCACGTCGCGATCGCTGGCGCCGCGGTCCTTGAGCGCCAGGTCGGCCTGGGCGATCACGCCGACGACGCTCCCGATCTCGTCCACCACCGGGATGCGGCGGACCTGCTGTTCCTTCATCACGCGCTCGACCTGCTCCACGCCGTCGTCGGTGCGAACGGTATGGGGATTGGGCGACATCACGTCGCCGACGGTCGCGGTGAACAGCTCGTCGGCCACGGGGCCGACGACGATGTCGCGGTCGGTGATGATGCCGATGAGGCGGTTGGTGCCGCTGTTCTCCACCACGGGGAGGGAGCCCACATCGTAGTCGCGCATCATCCGCGCGGCGTCCACGATGCGGTCGTCCGAGGTGCAGACCTTGGGCGTGGGGGTCATGAGTTCCTTGGCCTTCATGATACGCTCTCCCTGCTCGGGGGTACGATCGAAAAGTCGGACCCTCATCATCTCACTCCGCGCCGACGCGGACGGTGACGGCGGTCACCCGGAGGTCAGTTGCGTCCCGCGAGCGAGGGCCAGACCTGCTGCAGCGTGGCGCGCGGCGCGCGGGCGACCCAGATCGGCACCCGCATCTCCTCGTGGACGCCGAGGGGGTTGAGGACGGTGCGGGCGCGGTGGACGGCGCCGAAGAAGGGGAGGAGATCGGTCGAGTCGGCGCCGACGACGATGGCGACGTCGCCCGGCAGCGGGCCGGGCCCGAAGAACCAGTAGCTGCCGGCGGCGCTCACGACGGGGGGAAGGCCGAGCCGCGGCCCGAAGAGGTCGAGGGCGCCGGCCTCGCCGTAGTTGTCCGCGACGACGACGGCGCGCGCGCGGTCGGCGGGTGGCAGCCCGCGGTAGACGTCGGCCGTCGCCCGCGCGAGCTCGGGCCAGCCGAGCATGTCGGCGTAGTCCTGCGGCAGGGGGAGCACCTCGCCGGTATTGGTGGTGTTGGCGGCGGTGAGGTGGAGGGCCTGGCCGTAGCGGATCATGGCCGCGGGCGTGAGCATCGGCAGGCCGAGCGGCAGGGCCACCGCGCCGTAGGCGACGAGGAGCAGCGTCATCGCGGCAGCGAGCGGGCGCGCGGCGCCGGCGGGCAGCCGCTCGAGGGCCACGGCGCCGGCGGCGATGAGCGCGGGATAAACCGGCCCCGCGTAGTAGGACTTGCCGTGCAGCGCCATCACCAGGAGGAAGGTGACCACGGCGGCCCATCCCGCGATGCGCCACGGCCTGGCGGCCGGAGCGGCGAGGAGCCACGCGGCGCCGGCGAGGGCCAGCAGCACGATGGGCCCCCAGAGGAGCTGGTTCGAGAGGAACGCGGCCGCCGTCACCCGCTCGAGCTGACTGCTGCGGAGATCGGCCATCTGCGCGACCACCGGCCAGTGGAGCCGGATCTGCCCCACGACGCTCGGCGCCCCGATCGCGAAGGTGACGAGCAGCGCGATCCAGGGCCCGGGCGCGAGGAGCGAGCGGCGGAACCGGGTCAGGAGGATCGCGCCGAGCACGCCGGCGCCGAGGAGGACGATGCTGAACTTGGCGAGGAGGCCGAAGCCGCCGGCGGCCCCGAGCACGAGCCACCAGCGGAGCTCGTCCTCTTCGTTCTGTCGCGCGGTCCCCAGTCGGACCAGCGCGTAGAGCGCCACCGTCCACGCGAGCTGGTCGAGCACGACGGGCTGGAAGAGACTGCCCGAGCGGAGAAAGAGCGGGCTCGTGACGAGCGCGACAGCGGCGACGGCCTGTGCCGTACGGCCACCGCCCAGCTCCCGCGCGATCATGCCGGTCACGAGGATGAGTGCGGCCGCGGCGAGCGCGGGCGCGAGGCGGATGGCCGCGAGCGAGTCGCCGAAGAGCGCGCGAGTGCCGCGTCCCAGCATGGCGATGAGCGGCGGGAAGTCCATGGACCAGACGCGGAGGTGCCGGCCCATGGCGAGGTAGAGGAGCTCGTCCCGGTGGAATCCCCACGGCGTCGTGAGGTTGACGGCGACGTGGGCCAGGACGAGCAGCACCGCGAGGAGGATGACGGCGCGCGCCGGTCCGGCTACGCTTCTGGACCCCGAGCCAGTGAGATCAGCCATGGACGCCGAGGAGCTCCGCACCATTCAGGCCCCGCTCAAGCAGCGGTATCGGGACGATCCCGGGGCGGCGCTGGTCACGCTCCGGGCCACGGGCACGCTGGACGATGCATCGGTCTCGTGCCGCGTTGACACCGGCCGCGCGATGGTGGAGGCGGGGCTGCACCCGGCCACGGGCGGGTCGGGTCTGCAGGCCTGTTCGGGCGACATGCTGCTGCAGGCGCTGGTGGCCTGCGCCGCCGTGACGCTCCGGGCCGTCTCGACCGCGCTCGCGATCCCCATCCGCCGCGGCGACGTGCGCGCCGAGGGCGACCTGGATTTCCGCGGCACGCTGGGCGTGGACCGGGAGGTGCCGGTCGGCTTCCAGCGGATCCGGCTCGAGTTCGCGCTCGAGACCGACGCCACGGCCGGGCAGCTCGCGAAGCTGCTCCAGCTGACCGAGCGCTACTGCGTGGTGCTGCAGACGCTCCGGGGCGGGCCGGTGGTGGATGCGGAGATCAGAACCGGAGCTCAGGGCGCCACGTAGATCTCGCCGCCCCGCTCCCGGAACTCGGCCGCCTTTGCCGCCATCCCCTGTTCCGCTTCCTCTGCTTCCGCCGCCGCGCGGATGTCCTGGCTGATCCGCATCGAGCAGAACTTGGGCCCGCACATCGAGCAGAAGTGGGCGACCTTCGCTCCGTCGGCCGGCAGCGTCTCGTCGTGATAGGCGAGGGCCGTCACCGGATCGAGCGCCAGGTTGAACTGGTCGCGCCAGCGGAAATCGAACCGCGCGCGGGAGAGCGCGTCGTCCCACTCGCGCGCGCGCGGGTGGCCCTTGGCGAGATCGGCGGCGTGGGCCGCGATCTTGTAGGCGATGACACCGGCCTTCACGTCGTCGCGGTTGGGCAGGCCCAGGTGCTCCTTGGGCGTCACGTAGCAGAGCATGGCGCAGCCGTACCAGCCGATCATGGCGGCGCCGATGGCGCTCGTGATGTGATCGTAGCCCGGCGCGATGTCGGTGGTGAGCGGGCCCAGCGTGTAGAAGGGCGCCTCTTTGCACCACTCGAGCTGCTTCTCCATGTTCTCCCTGATCAGGTGCATGGGGATGTGGCCCGGCCCCTCGTTCATCACCTGCACGTCGTGCTTCCACGCGATCTCGTTCAGCTCCCCCTGCGTCTTCAGTTCGGCGAACTGCGCCTCGTCGTTCGCGTCGGCGATCGAGCCGGGCCGGAGCCCGTCGCCCAGCGAGAACGAGACGTCGTAGCGCGCCATGATCTCGCAGATCTCCTGGAACCTCGTGTAGAGGAAATTTTCCTGGTGATGCGCGAGGCACCACTTGGCCATGATGGAGCCGCCGCGTGACACGATCCCGGTGACGCGCTTCGCCGTGAGCGGCACGTACCTGAGCAGCACGCCCGCGTGCACCGTGAAGTAGTCCACCCCCTGCTCCGCCTGCTCGATCAGCGTGTCGCGGTAGACCTCCCAGGTAAGGTCCTCCGCCACGCCGCCCACCTTCTCGAGCGCCTGGTAGATCGGCACCGTGCCGATGGGCACGGCGGAGTTCCGGATGATCCACTCGCGGGTCTCGTGGATGTTCCTGCCCGTCGAGAGGTCCATGACCGTGTCGGCGCCCCAGAGCGTGGCCCAGCGGAGCTTGTCGACCTCTTCCTCTATGGAGGAGCTGACGGCCGAGTTCCCGATGTTGGCGTTGATCTTGACCAGGAAGTTCCGCCCGATCGCCATCGGCTCCAGCTCGGCGTGATTGATGTTGGCGGGGATGATGGCGCGTCCGCGGGCCACCTCGTCGCGGACGAATTCGGGCGCCAGCCCTTCGCGGAGCGCCACGAACTCCATCTCGGGGGTGATGTCCCCGCGGCGGGCGTAGTGGAGCTGGGTGACGGTGGAGCGGCCGCGGGTGACGGAAGGACGGAAGGACGGAAGGACGGAAGGCGCCGGGGCGATGATCGGAATCGTGTCCACGTCGCGGGCGTCGATCCAGGCCTGGCGCGGGCGCGGGAGGCCCTGCCGCACGTCGCAGCCCTGCGGCCCGCTCGGATCGTAGACCCGGAGCGGCGGCTCACCGCCCGCGAGCGCGATCTCGCGGACGGGAACGCGGATGCCGTGCGGCCCCTCCAGGTACACCTTGGTCGAGTTGGGGAACGCCTCGGCGTAGCCGGTGGCGGCTGACGCCGGCCCGGGAGATGCCGCCGAGGGAGACGCCGGAGCGGCGGACGGCCCGGCGGATGAGGTGTGGGTGGGTGACGTCCTGGTGCGTGTCGCCATCGCAGACTGCTCCCGGGTCGAGGTGACCCATGCGAAAACATGGCGAGGGCGCGCGCGTGCCGCGCTCCCTTCGCCGGTATGAGCCGGATCAGGTTCCAAGGGTACGATCTCAACCGGAACGGCTGCAGGCTCCGATGCCCCTGGCGGCAAGCGAAGCTTAGATGGAGAGGCGGGGGGAAGGAAGAGCGAGGCGGGCCGGGCGGGCGAGGGTGGAGCGGCATCGCACGCGAGGGAGGATTTTTGGAACGGCCCGAGTTTGGGGGATGAGAGGGCGAGCGCGGCCGGCTGTAGGGTTGCGCATGACTGCGGGAACGACGGCGGCGGGGCCGAGGCTGCTCACGCTGGTGCGCGAGGCGATCCGGACGCGGCACTACAGCCGGCGGACGGAGGAGGCGTACGTCGGGTGGATCCGGCGGTACGTCAGGTTTCACGGCACGCGTCACCCGGGCGAGCTGGAGGCCGGAGACGTCGCGAAGTACCTGTCGCACCTGGCGACGCGCGAGGAGGTGGGAGCGTCCACGCAAAACCAGGCACTGAGTGCGTTGCTCTTCCTTTATCGTGACGTGCTGGGGAAGGATTTCGGCTGGCTGAGCGGCGTGGTGCGGGCCCGGCGGCCGAGGCGGGTGCCGGTGGTGCTCACGCGTGGCGAGGTGCGGCTGCTCCTTGATCGGCTGTCCGGGGTTCGCCGGCTGATGGCCGAGCTCCTCTACGGCAGCGGGCTCCGTCTGCTGGAGTGCGTGCAGCTCAGGGTCAAGGACCTGGACTTCGGCAACCGCGAGATCATCGTGCGCGACGGCAAGGGGGCAAAGGACCGCCATACCCTGCTGCCCGAGAGTGTGCGTCCGCGGCTGGCGCAGCATCTGGAGGCAGTGAAGGCGGGCCACATGCGCGACCGGCGGGCCGGGGCCGGCCGGGTGCGGCTGCCGGAGGCACTGGACCGGAAGTACCCGAATGCGGGACTCGAGTGGGTCTGGCAGTACGTCTTCCCGGCGACGCGGGTGCACCGGGATCCCCGGATGCAGGCGTGGACCCGGCATCACCTGCACGAGTCGGTGCTGCAGCGGGCGATCAAGCAGGCCGCGGCCGACGCCGCGATCGCGAAGCGGGTGAGCTGTCACACGCTCAGGCATTCGTTCGCGACGCATCTGCTGGAGGACGGTTACGACATCCGGACGGTGCAGGAGCTGCTGGGCCATCAGGACGTGAGCACGACGATGATCTACACCCACGTGCTGAAGCGGGGGTTGAAGGCGGTTCGGAGTCCGGGGGACATGCT
>JAICUF010000011.1 GCA_025935995.1 Gemmatimonadales bacterium | reverse complement strand
GCCGTCCTTCAGGATGGCCAGCGCATCGTCATAGCGGCCTTCGTTGTAGAGTTGATGGGCTTGTTCATCGAAGTCGTCGGAGCTGAGAAATGCTTCCGACATCGGCAGGACCTCCGGTGGGGACAGCTCAAGGTACGAACGCCGCGAACCCGGAGCAAGCGTGCCGAAACGCCGGGCGCGCACGCGGTGAGGAGAGTCACGCATCGGCGGCGGGGCGGGCGCGACCGTGCGGGTTGACGGCCGGTCGGGGTCGGCTAGCTTACTGACCGGTCAGTTACTAACCCCGTGATCCGGAGCCCATGGCCCGCACCACCGCCCCCCGTCCCCGCTGGCAGCGCCGCCCCGCCGCGCGACCCGACGAGATCCTCGACGCCGCCTTCGCCGTGTTCGCCGAGGACGGCTTCGCCCGCGCCAAGCTGGACGACGTGGCGCGCCGGGCCGGCGTGAGCAAGGGCACGCTCTACCTCTATTTCGACTCGAAGGAAACGCTCTTCCGCGAGATGGTGCGGGCCAAGATCATCCCCTGCGTCGTGCAGGGCGAGGAGCTGGTGCGGACCCACGAGGGCAGCGCCCGCGACCTCCTCGTCACGGTGATCCGGCGGATGTGGATCACCGTCCGGAGTCCCGAGGTGACCCGGATCGGCCGCCTGCTCCAGTTCGAGCTCGGGAGCTTCCCCGAGCTGGGCCGCTTCTACTTCGACGAAGTCATCGCCCGGACCCGCCGGCTGCTGCAGGACGCGATCGACCGCGGCATCGCGAGCGGCGAGTTCCGGCGCGTCCCCCATCATTTTACGACCCGCGCGGTGGCGTCCCTCCTGGTCCACTCCGCGCAGCATCAGTGCTTCTTCGCTCCGCTCGATCCCGCGCCGCTGACCGACGAGCAGGTGGTCAACGGGGTGATCGACATCGTGCTCAACGGGGTGCTGGTGCGCCCCCCGTCCCGGTCGAAGGCATGACGTCCAGCTTGTTTCTGCGGCTCCTCCCGCTCGGCGCCGCGTGCGTGATGCTCGCCGCGATCCCGGGCGGCGCCCGCGCGCAGCGGGCCGACACCGCGCGGGCGATTCCGGCCCGCCTCACCCTGCTCGACGCGATCCGGCTGGGCCGCGAGCGCGGGGTGACCGAGGCGCTGGCGCAGCTGAACGTGGACGTGGTGAACGCGCGGGTGCGCCAGCGCCGCGCCGATCTCCTCCCCACGATCTCCGGCGCCGCCACGGTGAGCCGGCAGACGATCAACTTCGAGGAGTTCGGCTTCCCGGGAATCACCGGCGTGTCGGACCCGATCCATCTCGTGGCGCTCCAGCTCCGCGGCTCGCAGACCATCTTCGACGCCGCGGCCCTCGCCCGGCTCCGGGCCGGGCACGACACCGCCGCGGCTGCCGTGCAGGATGCGCGCGCGGCCGGCGAGGCGTCGGGCGCCGTGGCGGGCCTGGCCTATCTGCGGGTCCTGAGCGCCACCGAGACGGTGCGCGCCCGCGAGGCCGACAGCGCCATCGCCGCGAGCCTCCTCGAGCAGGCGCGCCAGCTGGTGAACGCGGGGGTGAGCGCCGCGATCGAGGCGACCCGGAGCGAGGTGGGCTTCGCGAGCGTGCGGTCGCAGCTGGAGATCGCGCGGAACAGCCTCGCCCGCGCGCGGCTCGACCTGCTGCGCGCGCTCGACGCGCCGCCGGGCACGCCGATCGAGCCCGTCGACTCGCTGATCGGGGGCGACATCGCGATCCCCACCGAGGTGGACGCCGCCGTCGAGTACGCCCGACAGCATCGGCCGGAGCTGGCTGCGGAGCATGCGCGGACCCAGGCGGCGGAGCGGTCGCTCAGCGCCATCGGGCTCGAGGCGCTGCCGTCGCTCGGCCTCAACGGCTACTACCAGGAGACCGGCCCCAGCACCAGCGCCCTCTCGGGGAGCTACCAGATCCAGCTGGGACTCCACGTCCCGATCCTCGACGGCTTCCGGCGTCAGGCCCGGAGCGCGGAGCAGCGGGCGCGGGTGGATGCCCAGCGCCTGCGCGAGCGCGATCTCGGCAATGCGGTCGAGACCGACGCGCGGCAGGCGATCCTGGATCTCGCGTCGGCCCGCCAGCAGATGGCGCTCGCGGGGACGCGCGTGCAGCTCGCGGAGACCGAGCTGTCGCAGGCGCGGGAACGCTTCAGGGCCGGAGTGGCGGGAAGCGTGGAGACGACGAACGCCCAGAGCTCGGTGATCAGCGCGCGCGACGCGCTGATCCAGGCGCATGTGGCCTACGGCACGGCGCGGATCGCGGCCTACCGCGCACTTGGAGTCCTCTCCGAGATGCGATAGCGCGGAGACGGGATCATCACGACGACGAGGAACCGATCGACCATGGCAACCGAACTGCACGACGCGCCGCCGTCCGCCGGACGCTCCGCGCCTCCCCCCGCCCCGCCGCCGCCCGCTCCGATGGCGCGGCGGCGACGCATCAACCCGCTCCTGATCGCGGGAGTGCTGGCGCTCGTCGCCGCGGCGTGGGGCATCAGCAAGTACCTGCACGGCCGGAACCACGTGACCAGCGACAACGCGCAGGTGGACGGCCACATCACGCCCATCGCGCCCAAGGTGCAGGCCTTCGTGAGCCGGGTGCTGGTGGAGGACAATCAGCAGGTGAAGGCCGGCGACACGCTGGTCGTCCTCGACGACCGAGATCTCCGGGTGCGTCTGGCCGAAGCGCAGGCCGACCTCGCCAACGCGGAGGCGTCGGTGGGCACGGGGCGCACGGCGGGGATGGCGGAGGCCCAGATCGCCGCCAGCCGCGCGACGGCGTCGGGGGCCACCGCATCGGTGGCGGCGGCGGAGGCGGCGAGCCGGAAGGCGGACGCGGACCTCGAGCGCTACCGCGGGCTCGCGGCGCAGAAGATCATTCCGGCGCAGCAGCTCGACGCGGCGCAGGCGGCGGCCGATGCGGCGCGCGCCGACCTCGAGGCGGTGCGGCGCCAGGCGGCCGCCAGCGGCAGCAACGTCGCGGTGGCGACCGCGGGCCTCCGGTCGGCGGAGGCTCGGCTCGCCGCGGCACGCACCGCGGTGGAGAACGCGCAGAACCAGCTCGGCTACAGCGTGATCACGGCACCGGCGGCCGGGATGATCGCGCGGCGCCGGGTCGAGCCCGGCGAGCTGGTGCAGGTGGGCCAGTCGCTCATGTCTATCGTGCCGCTCAAGGACCTGTGGGTGACGGCCAATCTCAAGGAGACCCAGCTGGAGCGGGTGCGACCGGGAAATCCGGTCGAGTTCAGCGTCGACGCCTATCCCGGCGTGACCTTCCACGGCAAGGTCGAGAGCGTGGCGCCCGCCACCGGTGCCCGCTTCGCGCTCCTTCCGCCCGACAACGCCACCGGCAACTTCACCAAGGTGGTGCAGCGCATCCCGGTGCGGATCGCGGTGGACGGCCGGCAGGATCCGGCGCATCCGCTCCGGCCGGGGATGTCGGTCGAGGCGACGATCACGGTCCGGTAGCGGCGGTGCTCGGCGTGATGGCCGTCACCACCGGGCCGGTCCGCCGTTGCTTGCGCCCGTCCCGCCGCGGCTCCTATACTCCGTCAGCAGTCGAGTGACGTATTCACGAGCGAGGTGCACCGATGCAGTGGACAAAGCCGAAGGCCGAAGTCGTAGCGGTCACGCTGGAAGTCACCGCCTACGTCGCAACCCTCTAGCCTTCCCTGACCGGGGCCCGCCATCCGGCGGGCCCCGGTTCGTTTCATGGACGTCATCCTTCTCGGCACCGCGGCGGGCGGCGGATTCCCGCAATGGAACTGCGCCTGCCGCCCGTGCCGTACCGCGCGGCGCGACCCGGCGAGCGCACTCCCCCGCACCCAGTCGTCGGTGGCCGTGAGCGCCGACGGAGCGCGCTGGTTCCTGATCAACGCGTCGCCCGACGTGCGGTCCCAGCTCGCGCTGATCCCGGGTGCCGGGCCGCGCCCGTCCCGGGAGCTGCCCGTGGAAGGCGTGGTACTTACCGATGCCGAGCTCGACCACACCCTCGGGCTGCTGCTCCTCCGCGAGGGGCGCCGACTGCCGGTACTGGCCTCGCCGGCGATCGGATCGCTCCTGGAACGCGAGGGCGGCGTGCTCCGGGTCGCGCGCGCCTTTGCCGACGCGCCGTTCACGCCGCTCGAGCCGGGCAGAGCGGCGTGCCTCCCGGATCGCGACGGCGCGCCCAGCGGCCTCACCGTCACCGCCTTTGCGGTCGCCGGCGATCCGCCACGCTTCGCGCCCGACGCTCCCGCTGACGGCGCCACGACCGGACTCGTGATCAGCGACGGCCGAAGCAGCTTCGCCTGCGTGCCCGGCTGCGGCGCGCTCGACGGGGCGACGCTGGAGCGTCTCGCCGCCGCCGGGCTGGTCCTCTTCGACGGCACCTGCTGGACGGACGACGAGCTCATCTCCCTCGGCTACGGCGCGCGGACGGCGCGGGCGATGGGCCATGTGCCCATGGCCGGCCCCGCCGGCAGTCTGGCCGCCCTCGCGCAGCTGCCCGGCCGGGTGGTCTACGTCCACATCAACAACACGAATCCCGTGCTCATCGAGGATTCCCCGGAGCGCCGCGCGGTGACCGATGCGGGACTGACCGTCGGCGCCGACGGGATGAGATTCTCATTGTGACCGCCTCCCTCGCCGCCCCGCCGCCGCCGCCGATTCCGCTCCTCGACGCGCCGCTTGCGCCCGATGCGCTCGCCGATGCGCTTCGCGCCTTCAGCACGTCGTACTACGCGAGCCACCCCTTCCACCGGCTGATGCACGAGGGACGGCTCAGCCGCGCACAGCTCCAGGGGTGGGTGGCCAATCGCCTCGCGTACCAGCGCGCGATCCCGCGGAAGGACGCCGCGATCATCTCCAACTGCCCCGATCCCGACGTGCGCCGCGTCTGGATCCAGCGGATCGTGGACCACGACGGCACGACGCCCGGCACCGGCGGCATCGAGATGTGGATCCGCCTCGGCGAGGCGCTGGGAGTTCCGCGGGAGGAGATGGAGGACGAGCGGCACGTGCTGCCCGCGGTGCGCTTCGCGGCGGAAGCCTACGTGACCTTCTGCCGGACGCGCCCCTGGATCGACGCGGTCGCCGCGTCGCTCACCGAGCTGTTCGCGCCGGACCTGATGCGCCGCCGGATCGCGGCCTTTGCCGAGCACTATCCGTGGGTGGATCGCGCCGGGCTCGAGTATTTCCGAAGCCGGCTCGACCAGGCGCCGCGCGACAGCGGCCACGGCCTCACGCTGGTCCGGCAGCACTGCACCACGATCGAGACCCAGTACCGCGCCTTCGACGCGCTGCGCTTCAAGCTCGAGGTGCTCTGGGCGATGATCGACACGATCCACCACGCCTACCCCGCGGATCGGGCCGATGCCCGCGGCTGAGGCGGTGCCGGCGCTCTGGCGGCTCGCGCGCCTCGACCACGATCGCGTGCGGGGCTGTCCGGTGCTGCTCTACCCCGAAGGGGTGGTGCTCCTCAACGAGAGCGGCGCGGCCATCCTCGAGCTGTGCGACGGACACCGCAGCGTCTCCGGCATCGCCGCGGAGCTCGGGCGTCGCTACGGCGCCGACGTGCGCGGGGACGTCGCGGAGTTTCTGGATGACCTGGCCGCGCGGGAGCTGGTGGATGTCGGCTGAGCGTCCGACCACCCTGCTCGCGGAGCTCACGCACCGCTGCCCGCTCCACTGCCCCTACTGCTCCAACCCGCTGGAGCTGGTCCGGGCCGGATCGGAGCTCACCACCGACGAGTGGCGGCGGGTGCTCGATCAGGCGCGGGAGCTCGGCGTGCTGCAGGTGGGCCTCTCGGGCGGCGAGCCGCTCGCCCGGCGCGACCTCGAGCCCATCGCGGCCCACGCACGCGCGCTCGGCTGCTACACCACGCTCGTGACCTCGGGTCTCGGCCTCACGCGCGGGCGCGCGGAGGCCCTCCGCGCGGCCGGCCTCGACCACGTCCAGATCTCGTTCCAGGACACCGACGACGCGTCGGCCGAGCGGATCGCGGGAAGCGCCGCCGTCCGCCGGAAGCACGATGCGGCGGCGCTCGTCCGTGACCTCGGCTTCGCCTTCTCGATCAACGTCGTGCTGCACCGCGCCAACGTCGACCGGGTCGGCGCGCTGATCGACCTCGCCCTCGACCTCGGTGCCGACCGGCTGGAGCTGGCCAACACGCAGTACTACGGCTGGGCCCTCGCCAACCGCGCGGCGCTCATGCCCACGCGGGAGCAGGTGCGCGCCGCCGATGCCGTCGTGCGCGATGCGAAGGCGCGCTGCCGCGGTCGGCTCCGGATCACCTACGTGCTGCCCGACTATCACGGCATCTATCCCAAGGCGTGCTACGGCGGGTGGGGGCGCACCTACATCGTGGTTGCCCCGGACGGCGCGGCGCTGCCCTGCCACGGCGCGACCGCCATCGCCGGCATGACCTTCGACAGCGTGCGCGAGCGGTCGCTGGACTGGATCTGGCGGGAGTCGGCGGCGTTCACCGCGTTCCGCGGCGAAGACTGGATGCAGCGGCCGTGTCGTGACTGTGCGCGACGCGCGATCGATTTCGGCGGCTGCCGCTGCCAGGCCTTCGCCCTCGCGGGCGACGCCGCCGCCACCGATCCGGTGTGCGCGCTGGCCCCGGCGCGGCCATTGATCGATCAGGCGGTCGCCGCCGCCGAACCCGGCATCGAGCCTCCGAGCTACACCTACCGCGAGGAGTCGCCGAGGCGCGAGAGCGTCACCCGCTGAACGACCCGGGAGCGCACCGGGACACGCACCGATGCGCCCGGCGGGATCTCCGTCACCACCGTCACCGTCCGCGTCCAGCCCGTGACTCCGCGCGCGTCATCCCACGCGTATTCGCCGACCTCGTCGGTCGTCTGGCGCACCGCAAGGGCGAGCGTGTCGGCGCCGCCCGCGAGCGAGGCGCGGCTCCTGGTCCCATGGCGCTCGAGGCGATAGCGCTCGAGCCGGACGCCGGCTGCGCTGCTGTCGCCCAGCCGCTCGATGGTGACGCGCGCGCTGTCGTCGCGCCAGACGCCGCCGGGGGCGAGCGGAGCCGGCGGGAGCTGGGGCAGCAGGTCGCCCGCGGCGCTCCGCAGGTCGGCGAACTCGGCGATATCATCGGGAATGAAGGGATGGGCGGCAGCCGCGTAGCGCCCGTCGGACGACAGCGCCCCCCGGTAGCGCCCGCCGATGATGCCGTCGGTGTCGGGCGAGCGGACCACGGCGCCGGAGCGGCGCCAGATCGAGAGCGAGTCGAGCCACGCCTCCAGCACCACACCGGAATCGCCGGCGGGCGCCGCGTGGAGCATCCACCGCGCGAACCGGCCGCTCGTTTCATCCAGCGGACGTCCGCCCGCCTCGCCGTGGATGCCGGTCTCGACCCGCTCCTCGTAGCGCGCCGAGTCGAGCGCGGCAGCGCCGTAGCGCGGGGCCTGCGCGGACAGCGCGGAGCCGGCGGCGACGACCGCGGCCGTGCCCCAGCCGAGGCTACTCCGCGCCCATGAACGGATAGCGATAGTCCTTCGGCGGGGCGAACGTCTCCTTGATGCTCCGGGGCGAAACCCAGCGCAGCAGGTTGAGAATCGAGCCGGCCTTGTCGTTGGTGCCGCTCGCGCGGGCGCCGCCGAACGGCTGCTGGCCCACCACGGCACCGGTCGGCTTGTCGTTCACGTAGTAGTTGCCGGCGGCATTCCGGAGGGCCCGGTCCGCCTCGACCAGCGCCGCGCGGTCCTGGGCGAACACCGCGCCGGTGAGGGCGTAGGGGCTGGTCTCGTCCACCAGCGTGAGCGTCTCGGCCCAGCGGCGCTCGGGATAGACGTAGACGGTCAGCACCGGGCCGAAGATCTCCTCGCACATGAGGCGATACCTCGGGTCCTCCACCTGGAGCAGCGTCGGCTCGATGAACCACCCCTCGGAGTCGTCGGCGCCGCCGCCCGCCACGATGCTCACGCCGGCGTCCTGCCGCGCGCGCTCGAGGTAGCCGGAGATCTTCCGGAAGGCGCGGGCGTCGATCACCGCGCCCATGAAGTTCCGGAAGTCGGCGACGTCGCCCACCCGGATGGTGGCCATCATGTCGGTCATCCGCTGCATCACCGCCGGCCAGATCGAGTCGGGGATGTAGGCTCGCGACGCGGCGCTGCACTTCTGACCCTGGTACTCGAACGCGCCGCGCACGAGTCCCGCCGCGAGCGCGTCCACATCGGCGCTCGCGTGCGCCAGGACGAAGTCCTTGCCGCCCGTCTCGCCCACGAGGCGCGGATAGCCGTGGTAGCGGTCGAGGTTGCCGCCCACCGTCTTCCAGAGCGAGTGGAAGACCGGCGTCGACCCCGTGAAGTGGATGCCCGCCAGCATGCGCTCGGCCAGCAGCGCGTCGCTGATGTCGACCGCGTTCCCGGGCAGGAAGTTGATCACGCCGGGCGGCAGCCCCGCCTCCTCCAGCAGCCTGAAGAAGTGATAGTTGCTGAGCGCCGCGGTCGCCGCCGGCTTCCAGACGACGGTGTTGCCCATGAGCGCGGGCGCGGTCGGGAGATTGCCGCCGATGGCCGTGAAGTTGAACGGCGTGATCGCGTAGACGAACCCCTCGAGCGGGCGATGGTCCATCCGGTTCCACACGCCGGGCGAGGAGCCGGGCTGCTCGCGGTAGATCTGCTCCGCGTAGGCCACGTTGAACCTGAGGAAGTCGATCAGCTCGCAGGCGCTGTCGATCTCGGCCTGAAAGGCGGTCTTGCTCTGGCCGAGCATGGTCGCCGCATTGAGGATCGCGCGATGGGATGACGCGAGCAGCTCCGCCGCCTTGAGGAAGACGGCGGCACGATCCTCGAAGCGCCAGGACGCCCATTCGCGCTGCGCGGCGACCGCCGCGTCCACCGCCGCGCGGATGCCGCCCGCATCGGCCTGATGGACCCGCGCCAGCACCCGCTGGTGCGCGTGCGGCGAGACCACATCCACCAGCGTGCCGGATCGCAGCTCGCGTCCGCCGGCGACCACGGGGATCTCCAGCTGCTCGGCGCTCATGAGCGCCAGCGCGGCCTTCAGGGTTTCGCGTTCCGGCGCGCCGGGCGCATAGCCGAGCACGGGCTCGTTGCGGGGGATCGGGATGTTCGGGGTGGAGCTCATGCGGTCACCGCGGCTGGGGTATCGAGTCGTTGGCCGCAAAGATAATCGGGACCGCGGCCACCACATCCGCATGCAGCACGAGGCCCGCCGCGGGCGGCTCCATCCCGTCCGGAAGCAGGACGCTCACCCGTGTGTTCCCCACGTGCCCCGCCACCCGGCGCTCGTGGCCGAGGTCGGTGACCGCGACGACCGTGAGCGGAACCCGCGGCCGGCCCCACGCCGGCGCCGCTCCGATCACGAGCCCTCCCGGAGGCACCGCGAGCGTGCGGCCGTCCGCCTCCAGCACCGTGTAGCCGAGCAGCATCGCGGTCTCGGGATTGGGCGGAGCGGCGTGGAGGGCGGCGCGTGGTCCCGCCGCCAGCACGCGCCCGCCCGCCAGGATCACGAGGTGGTCGGCCAGGGCGTAGGCCTCGTCGCGATCGTGCGTGACGAGCACGGTCGTCGCCGCGAAGCGGTGGAGGAGGGCGGGCAGGTCGTCGAGGAGCTGCGTCCGGGTGGCGCGGTCGATCCCGCTCAGCGGCTCGTCGAGCAGCGTGAGCGGCGCCCGGAGCGCCAGCGCCCGCGCCACGCTCACGCGCTGCGCCTCGCCGCCCGAAAGCTGGTGCGCGGGCCGCTCGAGGAGCGGGGCGATGCCGCATTCGCGCGCGGCCTCCACGATCCGACCCTCGCGCTCCGCCGGAGGCATGCGCTGCAACTCGAGCCCGAGGGCGAGATTGTCGCGCACCGTGCCGCGAAGGAAGACCGGGCGCTGAAAGGCGAATCCCACGGCTCCCGGACCCGCCGGCGCGGTGCGGTCGCCCAGACGGACCTCGCCCCGGATCGGCCGCTCGAGGCCGGCGATGGTGCGGAGGAGCGTCGTCTTGCCGGCGCCGTTCGGACCGAATACCGCCGTGGTGGATCCGCCGGGGATGACGAGCGAGGGGATGTCGAGCACGATGCGGCCGCCGCGCACCACGCGCACCCCGCGCAGGGTGAGATCGGCCGTGCTCACGCCTGCCGCTGCTGTGCGACCGTGAGCACCGCGTTGACGGCGAAGGTGAGGCCGAGCAGCACGAGGCCGAGGCCGAGCGCCGCGGGGATCTCGCCGCGGCCGGTCGCCGTCACGATCGCGGTCGTGAGGACGCGGGTATCGCCCCGGAGATTGCCGCCCACGATCATCGAGGCGCCGACTTCGGAGACCACGGCGCCGAACGCCGCCATCACCGCCGCGAGGAGGCCCAGCCGCACCTCCCGGCTGATGAGCCAGACGCGCCGCAGGCGGCCGGCGCCGAGCGTCGTCAACAGGTCCGGCAGCTCGGGCGGCAGCGACTGGATCGCGGCCGCGGTGACGCCGACCACGACGGGTGTCGCGATGATGAGCTGGGCCAGCACCATCGCCTGCTTGGTATAGATGAGCCCCCATCCGCCGAGCACGCCGCTCCGGGCCAGCAGCAGCCAGACGATCAGCCCGACGACCACCGGCGGCAGGCCCATTCCGGTGTTCACGAGCGCCATGACCAGCGTCCGCCCGCGAAAGCGCGAGCGGGCAAGCGCGTACCCGAGCGGCACCCCGGCGAGCATCGCGGCCAGGGTAGCGAGCCCGGAGATGGCGAGCGTACGCCAGACGATCGCGCGCGCCTCGCGCCCCTCGTCGGATGGGGACGGCCCGGCGGCGCTCACGCCCATCGTATCGGTCACCGCGTCGGGGACGAAGAGCGGCTCGCCGAACCGCTGCCCCCCGAAGCGACCGATGAGGGCCTGCGCGGCGGGGCTCACGAGGAAGCTCACGAACGCGTCCGCCTCGTCGCGCCTGACCGTCGGATGCCGCGCCGGATTGACCACGTAGGCGTGGTAGATGTTCCGGAGCCGCGCGTCGTGCTCCACCAGCGGGACCAGCCGGAGCCGGGGACGGAAGGCGAGCCACGTGCCGCGATCGGTGAGCGTGTAGGCGCCATGCGCATCGGCCACCAGGAGCGTGGCACCCATGCCCTGGCCCGTCTGCTCCCGGCCCGCGACCGAGCCGGGCCGGATCCCCGCGCCGCGCCAGAGCTCGAGCTCGCGCACCTCGGTGCCCGAGCCGTCGCCCCGCGAGACGAACGGTCCGGTGGCCGCGATCCGGCGGAGCGCGGAATCGAGCCCGCCGGCGCCGGCCGCGCGCGCCGGATCGGCCGCGGGGCCGACGATGAGAAAGTCATTGTGCATCACCAGCCGGCCGCCGATGATGTCCCCCGACGCGACGAGCGGTGCCTCGCTCGAGGGCGCGTGGACCAGCACGGCATCGGCGTCGCCCCGCCGCGCCAGGTCCAGCGCGGCCCCCGTCCCCACCGCGATCACCTTCACCTCGACGCCCGTCCCCCGGCGGAACAGCGGGATCAAAGAGTCGAGAATGCCGCTGTCCTGCGCGCTGGTGGTGGTCGCGAGGACCATCTCACGCGCCGCCGGGTGCGACGGGTGCAGACAGGCGCCCGCGAGCATCAGTCCGAGGAGTGGAACGAGTCGGGAGGACCGCGGGTGGGGCATCGGCGGAATCTCTCGCGGGGCCATCCCCATGGCAAATCCGGCGATCTGGAGCGAGACTACCTTGGGAGGGGCTGCCGGCCGCCTGAAACCGGGTCGCGCCCCCGCCCGTCGGTGAAGCCCTTCACGCACTCTGGAGCCGCATGACCGTTACCGCCGGTGACTCCACGCAGGGAGCCCGACCCGGGGAACCGTTCCTGGGCCTGTCGGCCCTGGACCGCCTCACCCTGCTCTATGTGCTCGCGGCATCGGTGCTGCTGGCCGCGCACGTGGCCAACTGGCGGAACGCGCGGCCCACCCGGTGGGAAACCGAGTGCCTGATCGCCTCACACGTGCTGGCCCTCGCCTTTGCGCTCCTGGCGCCGGTGGTCCGCGGCCGCTCGCGCACCGAGGACTCGTTCGTCGCCGAGTGGTACCCGGTCATGGTGATGGCGGGGCTGTATGCGGGGGTGGGGCTGCTCAACACCGGCGCGCGCGGGCCGACCATCGCGTTCGACGGCATCGTGCAGCGCTGGGAAATGGCCGTCTTCGGCCGGCAGATCGCCTATGACTGGATCCGGGCGATGCCGTCGCCCGCCCTCTCGTGGACACTCCACCTCTGCTACCTCTCCTATTACTTCCTCGTGGTGGCGGCGCCGGCGGGACTCTGGTGGCTTGGGCGGCGCCAGGCGGCGCGGCAGGCCATCTTCGCCATCTCCCTCACCTTCTTCACCTGCTACCTCGCCTTTCTCATCTTCCCGGTCGCGGGGCCGCTCTACGCCTGGGCTCTGCCCGACAATCCCGCCACCCACGTCTGGCCCGCGCGCGTCGTCCGCGTCCTCCTCGACCGCGGCGACGCCTGGGGCTCGGCCTTCCCGTCCAGTCACGTCGCGGCGAGCGTGGTGGCCACCATCTTCGCCTGGCGCGGCTCCCGGCGCCTCGGCGCCGTGCTGGCAGTGCCGACCGTGGGGATCCTCTTCGCCGTGGTGTATGGGCAGATCCACTACGGGGTGGACGCGATCGGCGGCCTGGCGCTCGCGATCGCGGTCGGCGTCGCCACGCCGAAGCTGTGCCGCGGCCGGCGCGTCACAAGGGTGCGCTCCAGCTCAGCGTCGCCGTCCCGGTTGGCGTCAGGAGAAAGCCGGGCGGCTTGAGCCCGAAGATCCGCCAGTGGCCGTTCACCAGCTTCGCGCTGGTGACGCCCAGAATCGCGCCCGCGACCGTATCGCTGAACCAGTGCCGGTTGTCGTTGATGCGGGAGTAGGCGGTGCCGACGGCAAAGGTGTAGAGCAGGATCTCCACGGGCACGTTGTGAATGTCGTCGGCCAGGGACGTCGCGACGGCAAAGGCCGCCGTGGTGTGGCCGGACGGCATCGAGCCGCGGGTCTGAACCCCGGCCGAGTCCCGGAGCGACGTGAAGGGGTGGAACTTGAACGCGCCGACCCGCTCGTTGGGACGGGAGCGGCCCACCAGCATCTTGCTCCCACCCATGATGATCCCCGAGACGCCGACGGCCGCCACCATCCGCCCGCCCGCCCGTTGCAGATCGGCGCTGCCGCTCACCACGCCCGCCGCCAGCACGCCCAGGCTCACCGTGACGTAGTAGACCGGCTCGCCCTCCTGGCGGAACACCTTCGAGATGTCGTCGCTCGTCTTCGATCGATGGTTCTGGGCAAAGCGCTGGATCGGCTGGTCGAGCGCCATCGTCGCCGCGATCCCGCCGACCGCCGCGGCGGCCTCGTACCAGCGGATGACGTGCGCGGTGGCGACGACCTCCTGCCGCGCCTCCTGCTTGAGGGTGTCCTTGATGGCGTTGACGGTATCCTGCACCGCCTTCCGTCGGGTGGAGTCGGGGACCTGCGCGGTGGCCGGCGCTGCGGCGACGAGGCCGGCAGCCAGAAGAAAAACCGCGCGAAGCGAGGCGCGCGGCGGGCGGGTGCGTTCGAGTCGGTACGACGTCACGGTCTCTCCACGGTTCGCGGATCGTGTCGCTACTGGCGTCGAACGACGATTACAAGCTAACATCCAGCTTGTATGTGCCGGCCGTCACCGTTGCCGCGGCCGCCGCTCCGACGCCCCCGCACACAGGACCGCTCATGAAACGGGCTTTCGCTCTCCTCGCCGTCACCGTAGCGCTCGCCGGCTGCCCGTCGTACGACGAGTATCCGAAGCTCAGCGATCAGGACGGTTACGTGCCGGCCGACCAGTACGCGCGCTACGGCGGCGAGCAGGCCGAGGCGATGGCGATCGCGCGCGAGTTCGGCCACGCTTACCGGGGCGAGTCGCGGGCCGACTACGTGGCGCAGGCAGATTCCGCGGTGCGCTACGCGCGCACCATGCCCGACATCGTGAACGTGACCGCCGACTCGCTGGGCCACCGGCTCACCCTGCAGTTCAGGAGCGGATGGCGCACGATGGTCGTCCCCGTCGACGACGGCAAGCGCGGCGGGGAGACCGCGAACCTCCACCGCCGCTGAGCGTGGCGGCGTGCGTGCTCGTCGCCACCACGCTGCCGACCCGGGAGGCGGCGCTGGCGCTGGCTGACGAGATGGTCGCGCGGCGGCTCGCCGCGTGCGCCCAGGTGAGCGGACCCGTCGCGAGTGTGTGGCGCTGGCGGGGGTCGGTGGAGCGGGGTGACGAGTGGCGCTGCGAGCTCAAGACCACCCAGGGGCGGCTCGCGGCGCTCGAGACGGCGCTCGGCGAGCGGCATCCCTACGAGCTGCCGGAGCTCACCACCGCCCCGCTCGCGGGCAGCGACCGGTACCTCGCGTGGATCGAGGAGGCGGTCCGCGCCGACGACTGACGGCACCCATTCCCATGGCTCGCGGGGCTCCATGCCACCCGAATCGACGGCCCCATCTCCCGAGCTCCTCTACCTCCTCTCGGCCGACGAGGAGGATTTTCAGGCCGCCTGTGCCGACCTCCTCCCCGCCGACATCGCCGAGGCGCTGAACGAGCTGCCCGTCGAGGCCGCCGCGCGCATCGTGGCGGCCCTTCCGTTTCACCGGGCGGTGCAGCTCCTCGACGAGCCCGAGCTGGAGCACCGGGGCGCCATCTTCGAGCAGCTGCAGCAGACCCAGGCCGCGCCGCTGCTGGAGGCGATGTCGGCCGATCAGCAGGTGGAGCTCTTCCGCGAGCTGGGCGACGAGGCGCGGGCGCGGCTCATCCACATCCTCACCGCGCCGACCCGCGACGCGCTCAAGATGCTGCTCCGCTTCCCGCCGACGAGCGCGGGCGGCATCATGACGACGGAATTCGTCGCGGTGCCGGCGGAGTGGAGCGCGGAGCGGGTCAAGACGTACATCAGCGCCGTCGGCGAGGCCAAGGAGACGGTGTACGCGATCTACGTGCACGACCCCGCCACCCGGCGTCTGCTGCACGCGGTCTCGCTCCGCGAGGTGATGATCGCGCCGCCCGACCGTCCCATCATCCAGGTGGGCGACCGGCGGAAGCCGCTTTCGGTCCGCGCCACCACCGACCGCGAGGACGTGGCGCGCCTCATCTCGAAGTACAACCTGCTCGCCCTCCCCGTCCTCGACGACGGCGGCCGCATCCTCGGCATCGTGACGGTGGACGACATCATCGACGCCCTCATCAGCGAGCAGACCGAGGACGTCCAGAAGTTCGGCGGCATGGAGGCGCTGGACGAGCCGTACATGCAGATCGGCTTCGGCGCCATGATCCGCAAGCGCGCCGGCTGGCTCTGCGCCCTCTTCCTGGGCGAGATGCTCACCGCCACCGCGATGGGGCACTTCGACAAGGAGATCAGCAGCGCGGTCGTCCTCGCGCTGTTCATGCCGCTCATCATCAGCTCCGGCGGCAACTCCGGGTCGCAGGCCACCTCGCTCATCATCCGCTCGCTCGCGCTGCAGGAGGTGACCGTCCGCGACTGGTGGCGCGTCGCCGTGCGCGAGCTGCCCGCCGGCTTCACCCTGGGCGTCATCCTCGGCGTCATCGGGATCGCGCGCATCCTCCTGTGGCAGTACGCCGCCCAGCACCACTGGAGCGCGATCGGCTACGACTACGGGCCGCACCACCTGCTGGTGGCCCTGACGGTCGGCATCTCGCTCGTCGGCGTCGTCACCTTCGGCTCCCTCACCGGCTCGATGCTTCCCTTCGTCCTCCGCCGCCTTGGCTTCGACCCGGCGAGCGCCAGCGCCCCCTTCGTCGCGACGCTGGTGGACGTGACCGGCCTCATCATCTATTTCTCCGTCGCCCTGCTCATTCTCCGCGGCACCCTTCTCTGACCGGGAGCAACCGATGACCGACGCGCTGGCCGGCAAGCCGGCCGAGCCGGGCCCGATGGATCTGATCGAGATCTACTACGCGCCGAGCGACGTCTTCGCCCGGCGGGCGGAGGGCGGCGAGTTCGCGCTGCCGCTGATCGTGCTCCCGTTCGCGCTCCTGGTGCTCTTCTACGCCACGCGGAATGCGATGCAGCCGGTCTTCGACGCCGAATGGGCGCGCATGATGCCGGTCATGATGGCGAAGATGCCGAACCTGCCGCCCGAGCGGCTGCAGGCGATGAAGGAGATGGGTCCGAAGTGGGGCGGTGTGGGGCTGTTTCTCTTCGCGGGTCTGCTGGGGCCCTTCATCACGGGGATCGTCGTCTGGCTCGTCAGCCGCGCGGTCGGCCTTGCCACGGGCTTCGCCCAGGCCATGATGATCGCGACCTTCTCGTTCTATCCCCTGATCATCGAGCAGATCGTCAACGCCGCGCAGGCGCTCGTCCTGCCCGACGGCTCGATCACCTCGCGCTACAGCGTGAGCGTCGGCCTGGCGCGGTTCCTCGATCCCTCGTCGTCGCCGCTCACGATGGCCACCGTGGGCCACATCGACCTCTTCACCATCTGGACGGCGGTGCTCGTCGCCATCGGGCTCAAGGTCGTCGCCCGCGCCACCGTGGCGCAGGCGGCACCCGCGGCGGCCGTGGTGTGGCTCCTGGGCATGGTGCCGGGCCTTCTCGCAGCGCTCCGGGCGGGATGAAGCGGCGCGGTTACACTGGAGCGGAGCGGAGCGCCACACGTACCTCCCAGATCAGCCGGGCCGGCGCGACTCCCGCCGCGCGCTGGCGCCCGAGCAGCTCGAGGAAGGCGCGATCGAAGGCCACCACCTGCCGGCATTCGAGGCAGAGCACGATGTGCCGGCCGATGCCGGCGAGATCGTCGGCGCCCAGCTCGGCGTCGAGATATTCCCAGGTTCGCTGCCGCACGGCGGCGCAGTCGGTCGTCAGATTCCTGCCCCCATTGGTTGGCCCGGCCCCCGGCCGGCGACACGTGGCTGAACAGCCGCCGTCGCCGGCGGGTTCCGGAGCGCTCCGTTCCCGCGCCCCCGGAGGTCTCCCGTGACGACCCGCGGCAAGCTCGGCGTCCTCATCGCCGTCCTCGCCTTTGCCGCGTTCCTGCTCTACGGAACGCTGTCGAGCCAGAAGGTCGCGTGCACCGTCGCGGTGGATTTCCGGGGCCGGCACAACGAGGCCACGGCATCGGCCGAGACGGAGCCGGCGGCGGCCCAGCGCGCGCAGGAGACGGCCTGCGGCACCATCGCGACCGGCATGGACCAGCGCATCGCCTGCAGCAACACCCCGCCGGCGCGGCGAGCGTGTCGGGCGGCCTAGCGGAGGCGGTGCCGGCCCCGCGCCGGTTTCGTCTGCCGCATCCGCTGGCGCTCCTCGCCATCTGCATCGGATTGGCCGCGGCGCTCACGTGGGTGCTCCCCGCCGGCCGCTACGACCGCCGGGAGGATCCGGTCACCGGCCGGAGCGTCGTGGTGCCCGGCACCTATCACTCGGTACCGGCCGCACCGGTCGGCGCGGGCTCGGCGCTGGTGGCCATCCCGCGCGGGCTCGCGGAGGCGGGCTCGGTAGTCTTCCTCGTCTTTCTCGTGGGCGGGGCGTTCGCGGTGGTGGATCGGACGGGCGCGCTTCGCCGGGCGGTTGGCCGGCTGGCCCAGCTCCTGGGAGAGCGGGAAACGCTGGTCATTCCCGTCGCCTGCATCGCCTTCGCCGTCGGCGGCGCGGTGGAGAACATGCAGGAGGAGATCATCGCGTTCGTTCCGATCCTTCTCCTGCTCACCCGGCGCCTCGGCTTCGATGCGGTGACGGCGGCGGCGATGAGCGTGGGCGCGGCGGCGGTCGGCTCGGCCTTCAGCCCCGTCAATCCCTTCCAGACCGGGATCGCGCAGAAGCTGGCGCAGCTGCCCCAGCTCTCGGCGTGGCCGTTCCGTGTGGCGACGCTGGCGCCGGCGCTCATGCTCTGGATCTGGGGCACGATGCGCTACGCCAGGCGCACCCGGACGGCGCCGGTTCCGGACGACACGGGGACCGCGCTGGACACGGCGCCGCTCGGCCGGCATGGTCTCATCCTCGTCCTCGTCGCCGTCACCTTCGTCGTCCTCGTCTTCGGCATTCTGCGCCTGGGCTGGGACTTCGATCAGATGTCCGCGCTTTTCTTTCTCATGGGCATCCTGGCGGGGCTGATCGGCGGGCTCGGGGTCAGCGGGACCGCCGCGGCCTTCGCGGACGGGTTCGGCTCGATGGCGGGGGCCGCGATGCTCATCGGCTTCGCCCGCGCCATCAGCGTCGTACTCGAGCAGGGGCAGGTGCTCGACACCATCGTGCACGGGCTCTTCGTGCCGATCGCCGGCCTGCCGCTCGCGCTGTCGGCGATCGGGATGGTGGCGGCCCACGCGGCGATCCACGTTCCGGTGCCCAGCGTGAGCGGCCAGGCCGTGCTCACGATGCCCATCCTCGTGCCGCTTTCGGACCTGCTGGGCCTCTCGCGGCAGATGACGGTCTTCGCCTACCAGCTCGGCGCGGGGCTCTGCGAGCTCGTGACGCCGACCAACGGCGCGCTCATGGCGATCATCGCGGCGCTGGGGGTGCCCTACGGAAGGTGGGTCGGCTTTGCCGGACGGATGGTCGCGATGCTGTTCGCGCTCGGGATCGTCGGGCTCGTGATCGGGATCGCGCTCGGCGTCTGATCAGCTCACGAGACCGTCGAGCACCCGGCGGTCGGCCATGCCGACGTGGCGGCGCGATTCCTTCCCGTCGCGGAACGCGATGAGCGTCGGGATGCCGCGGATCCCGAACCGCGCGGCGGATGCCTTGCTGGCATCGGTGTCCAGCTTGAGGACAAGCACCTCGCCGGTTCGCTGGTGGGCGAACTCGTCGAGGATCGGGGCCATCATGCGACAGGGCCCGCACCAGTCGGCGTAGAAGTCCACCAGCACCGGCACCCGGGTCCCCGCGATGACGGTGTCGAAGTCGGCGTCGGTCACCTTCACCGGCCGGTCGAATCGCATCGGCTTGTGGCATTCGGCGCAGCGTGGGCCGTCTCCCAGACGGGCGAGGTCGACGCGGTTGAGCTTGCCGCAGAAGACGCAGCGGGTGATCGCCGGTCTGGTGTCGGTCGCTTGAGTCATGAGGTCGCTCCTGGAACCGTCGGTTGTTCGGAGTGTAGCAGGGTGCATCGCGCGCTGGCGTGACGCTCCCCACAGCAGGCCCCGGGCGGAACTGGCATTACTGTTGCACATCGTGCCGGGCGAGGAGCCTGCCCACCCCCCACGCGGTCGCGAGCCATGAGCGAGATGATCATTCGCGCGATGGACCAGGATGAGGACGTCGCGCACTGGCTGCAGGAGCTGCTCGACAACGAGGCCTCGGCCGCCGGCCTCCCGGCCCCGGCCGATGACTGCTATCTGGTGCTCAGCAACGAGATCGGCGACTGGATCGGGGGACTCAGGTACTCGCTCCGAGGGGGCGTGGCCCACCTCATCGACCTGGTGGTGACGCCGGCGGAGCGGCATCAGGGTCATGCGCACCGGCTGCTGGTGGCCTTCGAGGCGCGCGTCGCCGAGGAGGGCGCCCACCTGGCGGAGTTCTGGACCGACGATACCCGGGCGGAGGGACTGCTCGGGGCGATGGGCTGGCAGCGCGTGGTCCAGCGGCAGGGCTACATCGGCGGCGACACGTGGACGCTCATGGAGAAGCGGTTCGGGGTCGATTAAGTTGTAAGGGCTGATTTCCCCAGTCTTTGCGAGCAGCCATGAGCCTGACCGAGTCCGCCCGCGTATTGCTGTCGAAGGTCGAAGTCCTGCGCGACCTGGAAGGCCGGGTCCGCGAGATGATGGCCATCCACGAGGCCAAGCGCGAACTCTGGTTCCCCTCCGATCTGCTCGGCCCCAGGCCCGACAGCTGTCCCGACGAGCACATGGCGGAGCTCCGGAAGCGCGCCGCCGGCATCCCCGACGCCGCCCGGGCCGCGCTCGCGCTCAATCTGCTCACCGAGGAAGGCCTTCCCCACTTCCACCGCCTCCTCGCGGTGTACCTGGGAGAGGACAGTCACTGGCAGTCCTGGAACAACCTCTGGACCGCCGAGGAGGATCGGCATGGCCAGATCCTCCACGACTACGGCCGCGATGCCCGGCTCTTCGACCAGCGCCGCCTCGAGGAGATGCAGTTCGAGTACATCCGCGCGGGCTTCAATCCCACCTGGGACCATGATCCGTACCGTGTCTTCGTGTACACGACGGTGCAGGAGCGCGCCACCCAGTTCTCCCACGCCAACACCGGCAAGATGATCGGCGAGTACGAGCCGCTCCTGGGCGAGGTGCTCGGCTATGTCGCGCGGGAAGAGGCGCGCCACTTCTCGTTCTACCGCCACGTCTTCACCGAGATCCTTCAGCGTGATCCCAACGAGGCGCTCCACTCCGCCTCGTTCATCCTGCCGAGCATCGACATGCCGGGGCTCACGATTCCCGGCTACAAGGAATTCGCCGACGTGATCCGGCGCTCGGGCATCTACGGTCCGCGGGATTACCTCCGGATCGTGCAGGAACAGATCCGCTACTGGAAGATCGAGAGCCTCACCGGCCTCAACGAGCTCGGCCGGAAGGCGCAGGAGAAGATCCTCGGCATCCCGGACCGGCTGCGCCGCGTGGCCGACATCATGGAAACCCGGAGTCGCGCCAAGACCTTCAGCTTCCCGGTGGTGTTCAACCGCGAATTCGCGATGGAATGACGCGGGCCGCACCCGCCATTCTCTCGCTGCTCCTCCTCGCCGCCTGCCACGGCGGCGATCCGGCGCGCGGCGCGACGTCCGCGAGTCCGGACGCCTCCCGCGCCGACCAGCGTACCCTGGGACGCGAGCTGTTCGAGCTGATCGATCGCGCCGCCGACTTCCGCGCCTCCCACCGGGGGCGCTACCCCTCGTCGGTCGCCCAGATGGGGATCGACTCCCTGACCCCCGCCACCGCGCGCCGCCTCTCGAGCAGCCGCGACACCCTCACCGTCACGGTCGAGTTCCGCCGCCCCGCCGGCCACGCGCTCGCCTCCTGCACCGGCGGCGCCGACGCCCTCGAGGGCGCCTCGCTCAACGCCGGGCGCTTCCCGGCGAGCTGCATCACGCCCGACGGGGAAGTGCAGCCGCTCGAGCTCGACACCGGCGCGCGCTGACATGATCGGCACCGTCTACCTCGTCGTGCGCGTGCTGATCGTGCTGGCGCTCGCCGTCGCGGCGATCGTGGCGCTCACGCACTGGGCGGTCCGGAACCGCCGCCTGAACGCCTTCGGCGCGTGGCCCCGTTTCGTCCGGCGCCTCAGTGATCCGCTGCTGCACCCGATCGAGCAGCGGATCCTCCGGGCGGGCGGCAACCCGCAGTCGGCGCCGCTCTGGCTTCTCGGCCTCGTGATCGCGGGCGGGCTGCTGCTCCTCTGGATTCTCGACTGGGCGATCGGAGCCGTCGCTTCGCTCTCGGTGCTGAGCCATGCCGGGCCCGGGGCGTGGGTCCTCGCGCTCGTGCGGCTCGCCTTTCTGGTGCTCGAGATCGCGCTCGTCGTCCGGGTCCTGTCCTCCTGGATGGGACTCGGCCCGTTCAGCCGGCTGGTACGGCCGGCCTTTCGCCTCACGGACTGGATCGTGGTCCCGCTGCGGCGCGTCCTGCCTCCCATGGGTCCCTTCGACCTGAGCCCGCTGCTCGCCTGGGTGCTCCTCTTCTGGGTGGCGCAGCCGGTCCTGCTGAGTCTCCTCTCCCGCCTCATCCGCCCCTATTGAGCTTTGCCGTGCCCGTAGCTGGCGGCGTCCGGCTCCGGATCCGGGTGCAGCCGCGCGCCTCGCGAACCGAAGTGGCCGGTCCGCATGGGGACGAGCTCCGCATTCGGCTGGCAGCGCCGCCGGTGGACGGTGCCGCGAACGATGCCCTGCTGCGATTCCTGGCCGAGGTACTCCGCGTGCCGCGCGCGCACGTCGTGCTCATCGCCGGCGGGGCGAGCCGGAGCAAGGTGGTCGAGGTGCGTGGTGCAGACGAGGGAAACGTTCGGGCTCAGCTCGGGTTTCCGAACGCCTGAACGCGGGGCCTGCGATCGCTCACGGGCGCCCGTGACCGGCCGCGAGCGCTTCGAGCGCGCGCCGGACGCTGTCGGCCTGCGGACGGAGCGCGGGCTCCGGCTGCGCCATCAGCGCGAGATAGTGGCGGTCGGCCCGGATCGCGCCGGTCGTGTCGCCGGTCCTCGCGGCGAGGCGACCCTCCATCCGGAGCATCGCGGGAAGGGCGACGAGGATGCGGTGATCCTCCAGATCGCCGATGGTTGGCCGGCGGCGCGTCGCCGCAAGCGCCTCGGCGAACTGCCCCCGGCGCTCGCGGAGTTGAGCCACCACGAGGTTGGCGGGAGTGAGAATCCACAGCGTGGTTGCCGGGTTGACCCGCGTCAGCGAGTCGAGCCGGTCGAGCCGGTCGGCGGCATCGGCGCTGCCGGTCCCTGCCGCTGCCTGCGCCTCGATGGTGGCGGCGCAAAGGGCGGGCTGGATGCTGGCGGACCGGCCGCCCCCGCCGGTGTTCAATCGCCGGGCGACCCGCGCCGCCCGGTCGAAGTCTCCCCTTCCCGCGAACCAGAGCCCCGCGGCGCAGACCGGGAAGGCCGCGCGGTCGTCGCTGACCACCGCCACGGAGGACGCCCCTTCCGCGGCGGCCCGGGCCGCGGCGACCGTATCGCCGCCGGCGAACAGTGCGGCCACCACGTCCATCAGCCGGTCGAGGGGAGGAGACGCGGTGGCAGCGTACCGCTCAGCGACGAGGCGTGCGGCGGCGGCGGGGCGGCCACGGTTGTAGGCGAGCTCCATCATGTGCAGGTACGCCAGGCGTGTCGCGTTCACCAGACTGCTCTGCGAACGCCGCGCCACCACTGCGGCCTCGGCGTCGTCCAGAGCCTCCCCGTCAAGCTGTGCCCCCAGCACGATCCGCTCCAGCGTCGCGTCGCTCAGCCGGTCCATGCGAGCGCGAATCTGCCGGCGCGCTGCCGTATCGCCCAGGCTCACCGCACGGCGCCAGCGGTAGTAGTCGGCGAGATCACCGACCGAATCGAGCGCGAAGTAGCGTCTGGTGAGCGTCCGCACCGCTGCGGTATCGCCCGCGCCGGCGGCAATGTCGATCAGATGACCCAGTGCGGGTACGAAACGCGGCTCCAGCTCGAGCACTTTCCGGTATCCGGCCACGGCCCGTTCGAGCACGCGCGGCGTACCGATCAGCGGTCCCCGATGAAACAGCTCTTCCGACAGCTTGAACCATGACTCCGGATACCCGGCGCCGTTCTGGACTGCATCCTCCCACCCGCGAATGACCTCGGCTTCGGACGCAGGATCCGGATAGCGCACGCCGACCAGGGCCGTAAGAAAGAGCCGGTCCGCGGGGCTCAGCCGGTCGCGCATCGTGCGGGCCAGCGAGTCCGCTCCGGTGAAGCCGCCCACCAGCGACAGTCCAAGAGCCGGATACGGGAAGCTGGAGTCGGCTGCTGCGGCCTCGGCGAAGCGGGTTGCGGCAAGGGCCGTCTGGCCGCGGACGTAGGCCAACCGGCCGGCAAGGTACGTTCGCAGGACGTCGATGCGCTCGCTGCGTAGCGCAGCCAGGCGGCCGAGCGGCTCGCCGGACGCGCGCACCAGCAGCTCCGCCGTCACCCGGTCGGCGGCCGCCAGCAGGCTGTCCGGAGCCGCGCTGACGGGCTCGACTCGAGCGATCACGCTGCCGTCCCCGGCGGAAAGCAACGTCGCAGTAAGGATGACGCGCCCCTGATCGGCGGCTGCGCGCCCGGTCAACACGAGTCCGGCGCCCACGCTCCGAGCCAGCGCCAGAGCGCGATCGTCGGCAATGGGCTGGCCGGAGGTGATCCCCGCGCCGTCGAGCGCCTCGTGGACCGTCCCGCTGGATACGGCCCTCGGCCCGCCCTCACCGGTGAGTCGCTGGGCGATGAGCCCGGCGACCTCACCCGAAACGCGCTCGAGCAGCGAGTCTCCCTTGGACGCGTGCTCGAACGGCAGGACCGCGACGAGATTCCTCCCGGCCGAGATCGATGGCGGTGCGTCATCGCGCCGCGCGAGCGACGCCGCGACGATGGCCACCGCAGCGGCGCCGGCGAGCGCGAGCGCCGCCCATCGCGCCCGCCGCATCCATGCCCTGGTCGGGCGACTGCCGTCCGGGGCCGCCAGTGCCTCGTCGAGGGCCACCGCGAACCGCGAGGCATCGCGATAGCGGTCCGCCGGCGCCTTTGCCATCGCACGGTGGACGACGAGCTCCAGCGCCGGCGGCACCGTGGAACGCGCCGTCCGGAGGCTCGGCAAGCGCTCGGCGGCATGGCGCGCCAGTATGACCTGCACGGACGGGCCGCCGTACGGCGGCTCACCCACCAGCATTTCGTAGAGCACGCATCCGAGGCTGTAGATGTCCGAGCGCCCGTCGATCTGCAGCGACCCGCCGATCTGCTCCGGGCTCATGTAGGTGGGCGTGCCGACGATGAGGCCGGTGGTGGTCAGCTTCTCCTGCGCGGTGCCGCCGAGCGCGTGGGCGATGCCGAAGTCCGCCACGAGCGCGCGCTCCCCGTCGAGCAGGATGTTGTCGGGCTTGATGTCGCGGTGCACGATGCCGTGCTTGTGCGCGACGGCGAGTGCCAACGCCACCTGCCGCGCGATCGCCAGCGCCTCATCGATGGGCAGCGGCCGCTCGCGCCGGAGCCGCGCCGCCAGCGACTCCCCCTCGACGAAGGGCATGACGTAGTACAGCACATCGTCGGCCTCGCCCGAGTCGTGCAGCGGCAGGATGTTGGGGTGATTGAGCGTCGCCGCGACGTGAATTTCCCTGAGGAAGCGGTCCGGACCGACCACCGCGGCGAGCTCGGGCCGGAGGGCCTTGATGGCCACGCGGCGCCCGAGCCGGAGGTCCTGGGCCAGGTAGACCGTCGCCATCCCGCCGCGGCCGAGCTCGCGCTCGATGACGTAGCGGCCGGCCAGCGCCTTGGCGAGCCGCTCGGCCGGATCAATCGTGGGCATCACGCGAGCGTCTCTGCGGAGGGCCAGCCTTCCGTCTCGAAGAACGGCATGCACGCCGACTCCGGCCGGGCCAGATCCGCCAGCAGGACGATGATGCCCGGTACGCCCTTGAAAAGACTGAGCGGATACGGCAGTTCGCCGCGTCGCTCGAGAGCGCGCTCGGCGCGCGCACCGAGGACCTGGGCACGGCGGAGCCATTCGGCGTTTCCGCCGTGCCGGTACAGCGCCAGCAGCGCATATGCGCGGCCCGCGAGACCGCAGCAGAGATCCGGATAGCCGCCCGGTGCGTCCCACGCGGACCACGCGCTCGACTCGGCCAGCGCCCGGTGCGCCGCGCGGCCGCTCCATCGGTGCGCCGCGGTCCAGAGATGGACCATCCCCGCCGGGCCATTGCACCAGCCGGGAACGTCGTCGCCCACCTGTTTTCCATCGGGACGTGGCCACGACACGCCGCGCCCGTCGGCCTGGGCCAGAGCGGCGAGCCGGTCGAGCTCGGGAGTGATCTGCCCCGGCACGGATGCCCCGGTCGAGGTGCTCCAGCGGAGCGCGGCGTACACGATCCCGCCCGCACCGTGCGCGATGCCCGCCGAGGCATCGATCGATGCCGCTTCCGATGACCGGCCGGCCGGGCGCAGCAGCTCCTGCTGCACGGCGTCGCCGAGCGTTCTCAGGCTCGCCGCTTCCTGGGTGGCGCCGGGCGGCCGGGCATCGAGGAGGAGCGCCGCGCCGATCAGCACGCCTGCTCGTCCCAGCATGAGATCGCGGCCCCGGCAGCTCTCAGCGGCGACAGCCGCGAACCGGTGGACGGCGGCACGATAGCGTGCGCCGTCGCCCATCGCCTGCGCGATCAGGCCGTCCACCACATGCACACCGCTCGCCGTGTGATACGGCGACACGCGGCCGACTGCCCGTGCGGTGAGGCCCATGGGCCGGTTGTGGAAAGCGTCGCGGCGCGACTGCGCCGCGAGCGCATGCGTGATCCAGAGGTCCGCGGCCGAAAGCGCGCGCGCATCCTGCCGGATCACCGCGAGCCGGTACAGGGCGCAGGCGACGCCCGCCATGCCATAGGTGACGGACGCGATGGGCGCGCCGGTGCCCATCCGCTCGAGCGGCCGGCAGTCTGCCATGTCCCGAATGAAGCCGGTGATGATCCGCTCCGACGTGGCAGCGCTGGCCGGCTGCGTGGGCGCGGAAGGTATCGCGGCGCGCGCGATTGCCCGCGCGAACGACGACATCGAGGGATACCGCTCGGCGGGCCGAAGCCGCAGTGCGCGCTGCAGCACGGCCTCGAGCGCGGGCCACGGCGTCTTGCCGCGCGCCGAAAATGGAAGCGCCGTGTTGACCGCAGCCTGCGCCAGCATGGTGGAGCGATCGATGGAAAACTCCTGATGGTACTGTCCGGTCACCAGCAGGTAGATGAGCGCCGCGACGGTGAACTGCTCCCCCGCGGTGGTAAGCGGGGAGGACGTGCCGGCGGCCATCGCGTCCGCCAGCTCGGGATCCACGATCGGGGGGACGAAGCCACGCGGCGGGTTCCACTTCCCGCGTCCGGGCCGGACGAACCGCGCGCGGCCGAACTCGAGCAGGGTGATCGCCCCCCGGCGGTCGACGAGCATGTTGCCGGGACAGACATCGCCATGCAGGATGCCGCGCTCGTGGAGCGCGGCGTACGCCCTGGCGATGCGTGCGGCCAGGCGCCGGACTGCCGCGGGTCCCTCCGCCCGCGCATCGGCGAATGCCGCGCCGGGCTCCGCGCCGGCGCACCAGCTCATGGCAACGTACGGCTTTCCGTCGCGCTGCCCACGACCGAGAAACCGCGGAGCGCCGGCCCCGTGGAGCTGCTCCAGCACTGCCGCTTCGCGCGAGAACATGCGCCGCAGCATTGGTGCCGCCGACCGTGCGAGCTTGACGGCCACCAGCCGGCCGCCGCGCGTCCGGGCCTGATACAGCTCGGTGTCATCCAGCAGCCGCACGCATCGCGTGATGCTCCACGTGCCGACGCGGTCGCCGGGCGCGAGCGCCGCAAGGATCGGCGCCGCATCGGGCGAGTCGGCCGGCACGAGGAAGCGGGAGGCGAAGCAGTCGTGCAGGAGGGGGAAGGCGTCAGCGAGGAGGGCGTCGGCATCGGCGCCGTCACGGCCCGCGAGCGACAGAATCACATCGCTCACCACGCGGGGCGTCCGGAACTCCTGCAGCAGTGCCGCACCGGCCGGCGCGATGATCCGGACCGGGGCGCGCCCGCGGGAGCGGCTGATCGCGAAATCATCATCCGCGCCGCCGAGCCGCGACCTCAGGGCGCGGCCCAGCGTGCGCACCGCGGTGATGGTCACATCGGTCGGCAGGACCAGCGGATCGGTGATCGACACGTCAGTCGGCCTGGGTCGCCCAGGCCGGGTTCGAAGGAGCCCAGGTTTCAATATCGACGCCGTCCAGCGAGAGCCGGTCGAGCGCGAAGACCCAGCCGGGCACGTCCGCCGGATGGGCCGCCGCAAGCGTCAGGCTCGATGCGAGGCGCCCGGTGATCCACGCCCGCCAGCTGCCGTCGCCGGTCCAGTCGAGACTCGCCGAGTCGGCCGGGGGATCTGCGGCCCAGGAGACGAGGCCGTCGCCCCCGCGGTCGCAGGTGAACGGAACTCCCTGCGACGGAGCGCCGGCGAGAGCGGCGGCGAGCCGGGTGGCCGCTTCGCCCAGCGCGGCCGCCTCCGAGAAGTAGGCCACGAGATTGTCCGGCCGCAGGAGGCCGTAGACGTCACGGCCGGCCTTCACCGCGAGCATGCCGGTGTCGGATTGCAGGAGATCGAGTGCGGTGTGGAGCGCTTCGGGCAGCCGTTCGATGCCGGGACTGATGTACAGCTTCAGGTCGGGTGCGCGGCGGCCGCTTCCGCGATGCCGACGGCGCGGCCGCCAGTAATGCCAGGCAGACTCGAGTGCGTGCGCCAGGCCGCGCCGCGCCGAAGTGGCGACATGAAGGAACGTCGCCACTTCGGCGTCTCCGGGCAGGCGCTGCCGCCACTCGGGCGTGGCCGGCCGTGAATTGAACTGGTAGAGCCGGTGTTGCAGCGCCCCGCCACTGAGACCGATCGCCTCCCCCTGGCGCACGGCGGCGCGCGAAAGCGCCGCGTGGCGCGCATCGGCACGCGGGGGAAGACCATCGAACCAGGCCGGGTGCGACGCCGGGCCCGAGACGAATTCTCCTTCGTACTCCACCTCGACGACTCCGTCCAGCACCAGCCGCGCGATCGCCAGGTGACCTCCGGCCTCACCAAGCTCCAGAGTCCGGGGCACGCTGAGCGAACGAAACAGCGCGGCCGTGCCGCTGGTCAGCGCCCGCGCGCCGGCGGCCGTGCCGTCCCGCGGGAGCAGCACGGCCGTGGCATCGGATGCACCGGCGAGCAGCTGAAAACGCGACGCGACCGCCGGGGGCACGTCTCGCGGCGCCACAACGGTGAAGCGCGGGGCGGCGCGGTAGCGCGCGGCGCCCGGACCGCCGTCAGCGACGCGCGGCGGCGAGCTGTGCCCGCAGCGCGGCCCGCGCGCGCCCCTTGCTGGGCTTTCTGGTCGACTGGTTGGACACGTTGGTGCAGCTGGTGCAGGTGGTGCACTTCGTCGTCTTGTCGGCCCAGTCTTCATCGGGAGCATTCCCGTCCAGCACCGACACCATCAGATCCCTGCTCGTAAACCGGCTCATGCACCCTCCGGAGATGAGGTGGGTCGAGCGCCCGGCGTTGGAGCCGCCGGTGTTGCACCATCGCGATATTCGGTGGGCAGATCGCTGATATACGAGCCCGGCGAAGGCGCGTCAAGCGCGCGCACTTGCCAAGCCGCTTTTCAGCCCGTATCTCCAGGCTCACTTTCCCGGAGCCGCTCCTGCCGCCCCTGTTCACGCTGCACAGCATCGCCTTTGCCTGGCCGGGAAACCGCGATGCCATTCCGCTCCGAAGCCCGGCTACCGACCGGCTCGTGGGAATCGAGCCCGAGTGGATCGCCGGGCGGCGGAGCGCGGTGGCCGCGTACGTGCGGGGCGCCCGCCCGGCGGTGCGGGTCGTCTTTGCCAGGGCACCGGGCGGGCGGCGCGAGCTGACCTGCCGGATCGGCGCCGATGGCTCGCCGGGCATCTCCACACGCAGGGTCTCGCTCCGATTCGGCCCCGATGGCCTTTCGGCGCCGGTCACCTTCCGGACGGCGCGCCGATTCCCGAACCGGGCCGGGATCGAGCGGCCTGAATGGCGCTGGCACGTCACCGTCGACGACCGGCGCTGCGAGATCGGCACCTCGGAGCACGAGATCTGCCTGACCTGGCGGCGGCCGCTTTCCCCGTCCATGTGGGCCGAACCCGACGCGTTCGCCGCCGACGGAGCGTGGAGCTACCTGCCGGTGATGCAGTGGACCGCCGAGTGGGCCGCCGGATGCCGGAACGCGAAGGAGATCTGCGATGCGATGCTCGCCGCACTGCCTCGATCCGGCCTCCGCTACGCCGCGCCGGCGTGGACGGTGCGCGACATGCTCCTCAAGGGCGGCGGCTACTGCGGCGGCTGGTACCGGATGTTCCAGGCCATGGCCGGCGCTCAGGGCATCCGGCTCGAGCGCCGCGCCTTCCTGGTCAATTGGGAAATGCTGCCGAAGGCGCGAGCCAAATGGTGCGCGCTGGTGGTGACCGACCCGGGTCTCAACCGCTCCCGGCCGGTCGAGACCGCGAGCCGGTTCCATGACGCCGACGAGCGGCCCATCAGCCGCTCACCCGTGCGATCGGTGACGCGGCGCCGCTATCGCTTCTGGGGCCAGCCCGGCAAGCTGGGCGACGGCCATTGCGTAAACTTCCTTCGCTTTCGCGGCCGGTGGTACCTCTACGATGCCTCGTTCCGATCGGCCGCGGTGCGGCTCGGCCGCTTCGCGCTGCCGCGGAGCAATCCCGCCCGGGCGGTCGCGGTCGGCACGCTCGGCACCTTCCGCCGGGACTATCTCGACCGCGCCGTGGGCTACATGCTCGGCTCGCTGCCCGGAGACGGCCGGTTGTACGAAACGCAGCATCCCGATCCCGGCCAGCCGGATCCGCTGGGAGAGCGCGTCGTCAACGGGCTCAGCGTCGAGACGAGCATCGTGCCCGAGGCCGGCACCACGATCTCCTTCTTCTGGGTGTAGCCGATGCCCGGAGCGCACGAGCATCTGAGACGGCTCCTGGCCGGCGGCCTCATCGCGGGGCGCCGCCCGCAGTGGATCCATGCCCTTGCACTGCTCAAGGCAGTCGGTGAGGTCCGCTCGCCCGAGTCGGAGACGGTGCTCCGCGAGGCCGCCCTCTTCGACGGCAAGCTGCTGCTCGATGAGGAAGCCGGCCTCCCCCACGCGATGGCGCCCGAGGAGATGCTGCGGAGCCTCGCTGCGCAGACGCTCGCCGGCTGGGATCCTCGGCGCCACCGCGACGTGATTCGCCGGGCCTCCGCCCCTCAACGCACCGCCATGGTCCGCGCCATCCTCGCGCGGTGGCGCTGAGCCCTCCCGTTCGGGCCCTCGGCTGCTAGATTACCGGCACAACTGCTCCGTGGTGATTTGCGCCTATTGCGACCACGTTAAACAACCGCTAAAACGCCCCGCCCGGAGCTGTTTTAGCCCGGGCTTTCTGCTGGAGACCACCGATGGCATCCCCCGCTCCCTCCGTGCGCACCCGCAGCCAGCGACTGGCCGAGCTCGAGCCGCTGCTCGCGCGCCGCATCCTGGTGCTGGACGGGGCCATGGGGACGATGATCCAGACCCACCAGCTCGGCGAGGCCGACTACCGGGGTGAGCGCTTCGCCCGGTCGGCGCGCGACCTCCGCGGCAACAGCGACCTCCTCTCGATCACCCGGCCCGACATCATCGCCGGTATCCACGATGCCTATCTCGCCGCCGGCGCCGACATCCTCGAGACCAACACGTTCACCGCCACCACGATCGCGCAGGCCGACTACGGCCTCGAGGAGCTCGCGCGCGAGCTGAACGTCGCCGGCGCGCGGGTCGCCCGCGCCGCGGCCGACCGCGCGGAGGCCCGCGACCCGTCCCGTCCCCGCTACGTGGCGGGCGTGCTCGGCCCCACCAACCGCACGGCGTCGCTCTCCCCGGACGTGAATGACCCCGGCTTCCGGGCCGTCACCTTCGACCAGCTCGCCGCGGCCTACCGCGACGCCACGGCCGGCCTGATCGAGGGCGGCGCCGACCTGCTGCTGGTCGAGACGATCTTCGACACCCTGAACGCCAAGGCGGCGCTCTTCGCGATCGAGGACGTGTTCGACGACCTGGGCTACCGGCTCCCGATCATGATCTCGGGTACCATCACCGACCGGAGCGGACGCACCCTCTCGGGCCAGACGACGGAGGCCTTCTGGAACTCGGTGGCCCACGCCCGTCCGCTGAGCATCGGCCTCAATTGCGCGCTCGGCGCGCGCCAGCTCCGGGAATACGTGCACGAGCTCGCGACCCTCGCGCCCGTCTTCGTGAGCGCGCATCCGAACGCCGGCCTCCCCAACGAATTCGGCGCCTACGACGAGACACCGGAATCGATGGCCCGCCTCCTGGGCGAGTTCGCCGCGAGCGGCCTGCTCAACATCGTCGGCGGCTGCTGCGGCACTACGCCGGCGCACATCGAGGCCATCGCGCGCGCGGTCGAGGGCGCGGCACCGCGCGCGATCCCGGCGGTGCCGCGCCGCACGCGTCTCGCCGGTCTCGAGCCGCTGGTGATCGGACCCGAGAGCCTGTTCGTGAATGTGGGCGAGCGCACCAACGTCACCGGCTCCCGCCGCTTCGCGCGCCTGGTGCTCGACGGCCGCGTCGACGAGGCGCTCCAGGTGGCACGCCAGCAGGTGGAGAATGGCGCGCAGATGCTCGACGTGAACATGGACGAGGCCATGCTCGACTCCCGTCAGGCCATGGTCACCTTCCTCAGCCTGATGGCCGCCGAGCCCGACATCAGCCGGGTGCCGGTGATGCTCGACTCCTCGCGCTGGTCGGTGCTCGAGGCGGGGCTCAAGTGTCTCCAGGGAAAGGGCGTCGTCAACTCGATCTCGCTCAAGGAAGGCGAGGCGGAGTTCATCCGGCAGGCGGCACTCGTCCGGCGCTACGGCGCCGCGGTCGTCGTCATGGCGTTCGACGAGGCGGGCCAGGCCGACACGGTCGAGCGGAAGGTCGCCATCTGCACCCGCTGCTACGAGATCCTCACCTCGCGGGTGGGCGTCCCGCCCGAGGACATCATCTTCGATCCGAACGTCTTCGCCATCGCGACGGGGATCGAGGAGCACGCGAGCTACGCGCTCGACTACATCGAGGCGACGCGCCGCATCAAGGCCACGCTGCCCGGCGTGCTCGTGAGCGGCGGCGTCAGCAATGTCTCGTTCGCCTTCCGCGGGAACGACCCGGTGCGCGAGGCCATGCACTCCGTCTTTCTCTACCACGCGATCGAGGCGGGGATGGACATGGGCATCGTGAACGCCGGCCAGCTCGCCGTGTACAGCGACATCGAGCCGGCGCTGCTCACGCTGGTGGAAGACGTGATCCTCAACCGGCGGCCCGATGCCACCGACCGCCTGCTCGCCGCGGCGGATACGGTGCGCGACCGGACCACGGCGTCCGGGGCCACGGCGCTCGCCTGGCGCGACGCGCCGGTGGCGGAGCGGATCCGGCACGCGCTGGTCGAGGGGATCGCGGACTACGTCGTGGAGGATACGGAGGAGGCGCGGCAGCTCTTCGCGCGGCCGATCGAGGTGATCGAGGGTCCGCTCATGGACGGCATGAACGTGGTCGGCGACCTCTTCGGCGCCGGCAAGATGTTCCTGCCGCAGGTGGTGAAGAGCGCCCGCGTGATGAAGAAGGCGGTCGCACACCTCATCCCCTACATCGAGGCCGCGAAGGACGCGGGCGACTCGCGGCCCAAGGGCCGCATCCTGCTCGCCACCGTGAAGGGCGACGTGCACGACATCGGCAAGAACATCGTCGGCGTCGTGCTCCAGTGCAACAACTTCGAGGTGATCGATCTCGGTGTGATGGTACCGGCGGCGAAGATCCTGGAAACGGCCCGCGCGGAGCGAGTGGACGCGATCGGGCTGAGCGGGCTCATCACGCCGTCGCTCGAGGAGATGGCCTTCGTGGCCGGCGAGCTGGAGCGGGAGGGCTTCGAGGTCCCGCTCCTCATCGGCGGCGCCACCACGTCGCGAGCGCACACGGCGGTCAAGATCGAGCCGCGCTACCGGAGCGGGCCGACGGTGCACGTGCTGGACGCGTCGCGCGCGGTGGGCGTGGCCGGGAGTCTCCTGAGCGACACGCTGCGCGACGGCTTCGTCGCCACCACGCGCCGCGAATACTCGGCCATTCGCGAGGAGCGGGCGGGACGGAACCGGGACGACCGGATCGAGCCGGTCGAGGCAGCGCGGGAGGCGCGGCTCCGGCTCGACTGGGAAGCGCTGCCGCCGCCGGCGCCCCGGCATCCCGGCGTGCACGGGATCCAGGACTATCCACTGGCGGAGCTGATCGACCGGATCGACTGGACCCCGTTCTTCCAGACCTGGGAGCTCGCCGGCCATTACCCCGCGATCCTCGATGATCCGGTCACCGGCCGCGCGGCGACCGCGCTCTTCGGCGACGCGCAGGCGATGCTGCGCCGGATCACCGGCGAGCGGTCGCTGACGGCGCGTGCCGTCTTCGGCGTGTTCCCCGCCAACGCCGTCGGCGACGACATCGAGCTCTACGACGACGAGGCCCGGAACCGGCCCATCGCCGTCGTCCACACCCTCCGCCAGCAGATGGCCAAGGCGCCGGGCCGCCCCAATCTCGCGCTCGCCGATTTCGTCGCGCCGCGCGAGAGCGGCATCGCCGACTACGTCGGGGCCTTCGCCGTCACGGCCGGTGTCGGTCTCGAGGCCCTCGTTGCCGGCCACCTGGCCGCGCACGACGACTACTCCGGCATCCTCGCTCAGGCCCTGGCCGATCGCCTCGCCGAGGCGCTGGCCGAGCGGCTGCACGAGCGGGTGCGGCGGGAATACTGGGGCTACGCGCCCGACGAGCAGCTCGACAACGCGGCGCTGGTACGGGAGCAGTACCAGGGGATCCGGCCCGCGCCGGGCTATCCCGCCTGCCCCGACCACACGGAGAAGCGCACCCTCTTCCAGCTGCTCGACGTCGAGCGCCGGGCGGGCATCACCCTGACCGAAAGCTGCGCCATGCTCCCAGGGTCGTCGGTGAGCGGCTGGTACTTCTGGCGGCCCGAGGCGCGCTACTTCGGCGTCGGCCGCATCGGCCGCGACCAGGTGGAGGACTACGCCCGGCGGAAGGGCATGGACGTGGCGGAGATGGAGCGCTGGCTCGCCCCGAACCTCGGCTACCCGCGATGAGCGAGCGCACGCTGCGCGAGCTCCTGACCGACGGCCGCGTGCACGTGGTGGACGGCGCCATGGGCACGATGCTCTATGGCCGCGGCGTCTTCCTGAACGTCTGTTATGACGAGCTGAACCTGCGCCAGCCCGATCTCGTCACCGACATCCACCGCGAGTACGTGCGGGCGGGCGCGGACATCATCGAGACCAATACCTTCGGCGCCAACCCGCTCAAGCTCGCGACGCACGGCCTCGCGGCGGAGACCGAGCGCATCAACGCGGCCGCCGCGGCGCTGGCGCGCGACGCCGCCGGCGCACGCGCCGCCGTGGTCGGCGCCATCGGACCGCTCGGCGTGCGCCTCGAGCCGTTCGGCGAGCTCTCGGTGGCCGAGGCGCGCGAGGCGTTCCTCCGGCAGGTGCGCGGCCTCGCCGACGGCGGGGTGAGCGGCTTCGTGCTCGAGACCTTCAGCGACGTGGCCGAGCTGGCCGCCGCACTGGAGGCCGTACGCTCCGCGACGGACCTGCCCGTGATCGCGCAGATGACGGTGGGCACGGACGGGAAGACCCATTACGGCACCGATCCCGAGAGCTTCGGCCCCGAGCTCGAGGCCCTCGGCGTCGACGTCGTGGGCGTCAACTGCTCGGTCGGGCCGCATGGCGTGCTCGAGGTGGTGGAAAAGCTCGCCCGCGTGGTGACGGTGCCGATTTCGGCGCAGCCCAACGCCGGCCTCCCGCGCGAGGTGGGCGACCGCAAGATCTACATGGCGAGCCCCGAGTACATGGCGAGCTACGCACGGCGCATGGTCGAAGCCGGTGCGCGGCTGGTGGGCGGCTGCTGCGGGACCACGCCCGCGCACATCCGTGAGATCGTGTCCTTCGTGCAAAGCGTCTCGCCGCGGCACCTGACGGTCGCGGCCCCGGCCCCCCTCCCGGCCACCGCGCTCGAGCCCATTCCGCTGGCCGATCGGTCGCGCCTCGCGGCGCGGCTGGCCCGCGGCGAGTTCGTCACCACGGTCGAGATCGTCCCGCCCCGCGGCGTGGACCCGTCGCCGATGTACCAGCAGGTCCGGGCGCTCCAGGCGGCGGGGGTGGATGCCGTGAACGTCCCGGATGGTCCGCGCGCGCAGAGCCGGATGGGCGCCCTGCTGTCGGGACTCCTGATCCAGCGCGAGGTCGGCATGGAAGCGGTCGTCCACTACGCGTGCCGCGACCGGAACCTCCTCGGCATGCTGTCCGACCTGCTCGGCGCCGCCGCGAGCGGGCTCAACAATCTGCTCATCATCACGGGCGACCCGCCCAAGATGGGCCCCTACCCCGACGCCACGGCCGTCTTCGACATCGATTCGATCGGGCTCACGAACCTCGTCGCGCGGCTCAACCACGGCCTCGATCCGGGCGGCAACGCCCTCGGCGATCCAACCCGCTTCCTGATCGGCGTGGGGGTGAATCCGGCGGCTCCCGATCTCGAGCGGGAGCTCAGGCGCTTCGCCTGGAAGGTCGAGGCGGGCGCCGAGTATGCCGTGACCCAGCCCGTGTTCGACCTCGAGCAGCTCGACCGTTTTCTCCAGCGGGTGGAGGCGTTCCGGATCCCGATCGTGGCCGGCATCTGGCCGCTCGTCTCGCTCCGGAACGCCGAATTCCTGGCCAATGAGGTGCCCGGAATCAGCGTCCCCGGAGAGGTGCTCGAGCGGATGCGTCGGGCCAGCACGTCCGGGAAGGAGGCCGCCCTCGCCGAGGGCGTGGGCATCGCGCGCGAGATGGCCGCCGCCGTCGCCGGGAGGGTACAGGGGATGCAGGTCTCGGCGCCCCTCGGACGAGTGGGCGTCGCGCTCGACGTGCTGGGACCCGCCGCGGCGCGTTGAAGCTGCCGCCTCACGGCGGTATTTTAGCTCCCCACCGTTCTTCCCTGACCACGGGGTTGCGATGCAGGATGTCAGCACGGCGCCACAGGCGCTCACGATGCTTTCCGAGGAAGAGGCCATGTTCCGCGATGCCGTGCGGGACTTCGCCGAGACCGAGGTGCGCCCGCACGTGAGCGAGATGGACGAGGCCGCCCACTTCAACGATGACATCATCCCCAAGTTCTTCGAGCTGGGGCTCATGGGCATCGAGGTTCCGGAACGGTGGGGCGGCGCCGACGGCAGCATCTTCATGGCCGCCCTCGCCATCGAGGAGCTGGCGCGAGTGGACGCCTCCGCCGCGATCTACGTCGACGTCCACAACACTCTGGTGAACAATGCCGTGCTCCGCTGGGCCAGCGAGGAGCAGAAGGCGCGCTACTTCCCGAGGCTCACGTCCGCCCTCCTCGGCGCCTTCGCGCTCAGCGAGCCGGGGAGTGGCAGCGATGCCTTCGCCCTGGCCACCCGCGCCGAGTCGAAGGGGGACCACTGGGAGCTGACGGGGCGGAAGTTCTGGATCACCAACGGCGCCGAGGCGGGCTTCTTCATCGTCTTCGCCAATGCCGACTTCTCGAAGGGCTACAAGGGCATCACCGCGTTCATGGTGGAGCGCGGCTTCGAGGGGTTCTCCGTCGGCCGGAAGGAAAACAAGCTCGGCATCCGCGCCTCGAGCACCACCGAGCTGATTCTCGAGCAGTGCCGGGTGCCGAACGAGAATGTCCTCGGCCCCGTCGGCCAGGGCTACAGGATCTCGATCGAGACGCTCAACGAGGGACGCATCGGCATCGGCGCACAGATGATCGGCGTGGCGCGCGGGGCCCTCGAGGCGGCCACGTCGTACGTGAAGGAGCGAAAGCAGTTCGGGAAGGCGATCGCCGACTTCCAGGCGGTGCAGTTCCAGCTCGCGCAGCTCGCCACCGACCTCGAGGCGGCGCGGCTCATGGTCTACAACGCGGCCCGCCTCAAGGACTCCGGGCAGCCATTCGCGCAGGAGGCGGCGATGGCCAAGCTCTTCAGCTCGCAGATGGCCGACCGCACCACGTCGAAATGCCTGGAGCTGTTCGGCGGCTACGGCTACTCGAAGGAATATCCGGCCGAGAAATTCTACCGGGATGCGAAGATCGGAACGATCTACGAGGGCACGAGCAACATGCAGCTGCAGACGATCGCCAAGGCGATGCTGCGCTGACCCCGACTGGATTCCGCATGAAGATCGGGCGCCGGCACTGCCGGCGCCCGATCGTTTTCACGGGTCTGAAGAACTGCGGTACTGCTATTCGCCGGTGCGTCCGGCGCCGCTGCGGTCGCTCTGTCCGCCCGAGCTTCCGCCCCGGTTGCCGCGGCCGCCCTGGCCGCTTTCGAGGTCACGGTCGTCCTGCTGTCCCTGGCCGCCCTGGCGGCCACGGTCCCCGGTTCCGCTGCTTCCGCCGCGGGACGGGTTGTCGTTCTGATTCGCCATCTGTGCCTCCTTGAGTTGCAGCCCTGCTGTGAACACGTGCGCGCCAGGCGCGCCGTCGCCGCCGCGATCGAGCCGGCGGCCAACCCCACCTAGCGGGGTGGGGGATTCGTTGCCGGCTGCGTGCCGGTCGTGTCGCGAACCGCCGGCGGCGGCGTCACCATATGACCCGCCGAGTCGCGCGTCATCGCGGTGGTGTCGTTGCGCGTGGCGGGCGCGGTGGTGTCGGTGCGGGTCGTGACGGTATCGGTGCGCGTAAGCGTCGCGCTGTCGGAGCGCTGCATCGACTTGTAGGCTGGCGACGTCGTGTCCCTGACGCCCGTGGTGTCGGGACGCGCGGACACCGGTTGATCGATGTCCCGGGCCGCGTTCTGGCTGCACGCGAGTGTGCCGGTGAGAGCGACGCCAGTGAGTGCCGTGAAGAGCCGGATCATGCGCGAATTGCCTCCCTCGGTGCCGCATTGTTGTGCTGCGTCGTCGCATCCGACTGATGCAGGGTCGCAATGATACCGGCAGTGGGAAGCGCCCTCTGTGAGCCCAGTCACCCGGGAAAACCGCCCGACCGGCGGTTCCCCGGCTCACGACGCGCTGGACCCGCTCGAGTGCATCCTGCCAACCGGGCCTGGATCTTGCCCTTCCGACGCGCGCCGGCGTGCTGGAACCGGGGGCCGCCCGATCCCGTTGTGTCGGGAGGCCAGGCGATCGCCCCTTCTAAGCTGGCTACTGTATTGAGTTTGTGCATTGACAGCGATGGCCACGGTGCAATAGCTTGCGGCGACAGTTGTTCCAGCCGTTTCTTCGCCGGGCCAACCTGACAAGAGTGCTACACACACCAGCGCCGCCACCGGGGAGGCCTGTCTGATCGTGCTGCCGGGCCATCTTCTGACCTGTCCTCTCGCCCGCCGCCTCTCCGTGGCGGCCCTGTGCGTCGGCCTCGCGCCGGCCGCCACCGCCTCCCTCCAGGCCCAGACTCAGCAGAACGACAGCGAGTGGGTCGAATCCCGGCTCGAAAACTGGTTCCGCGGCGCAACTCGAAGCGCGCCCGGGACATGGGGCATCGCGGTCGCCGATCAGGAGGGGCGGCTCCTCTGGAGTGTCCGGCCCGAGGAACCGCTGGTTCCGGCTTCCACGGTCAAGCTCTTCACCACCGGGTTCGCCCGCAGCATCCTCGGCGGCAATGCCCGCCGTCCGACGCGGGTGGTCGGCACCGGGCACCTCAACTCGCAGACGGGTGAATGGGTCGGCAGCTGGGCGCTCGAGCTCAACGGCGACGTCACGTTCGAGCGGGCTGAAGGGTCTGGTCCGACGCTGCTCGACCTGGCGCAGCAGCTTGCCAACGCCGGCGTGCGGCGGCTCACGGGCCCGCTGCAGGTCCAGAGCGCCGACGGGCCGGCCGATGCCGTCTTCCCCGACGTCTGGTCAGCCCGCCACCGCGGCCGCTTGTTCGCACCGCTCATCGGACCGCTCACGCTGCACGAGAACGTGGTCTGGTTCACGGTGCGTCCGGGTGTCCGCGTCGGCTCCCGCGCGATCGTTGTCGACGAATCGCCGCAGGGGCTCTCGTCGATCGTCACCGTCACCGCCACCACGCGTCGGGGCACCCGGAGCCGGCTGGCGTTCCGACCCAAGGCGGGCGGCGGCTGGATCGTGAGCGGCACCATCGGCCAGCGGGCCCGGGCCAGGCGGTTCTCGGCGACGGCCGCGAATCCCCGGCTCGTGCTGAATGCCGCCTGGGCCTACGCCCTCCGGCAGGTCGGCATCACCTGGACTGCGACCGGCTTCCCGCCGGCAGGCCCGAACGCCCCCCGCGTCCTCGCCGAGGTGAATTCGCCGGTGCTCGACTCGGTGGCGAGCGAAGTGAACCGCCGCAGCCTCAACATCGGCGCCGAGCTGCTGCTCCAATGGGCCGCCGGCCGCGGCGCACAGGCACCGGCCGCTCTGATGCAGCACATCCGGGACATCACGGGCTATCAGAACGGCGTGCACCTGGTCGACGGCAGCGGCCTCTCGAACGAAGACCGTGTCACCCCGTCCACCTTCGTTGCCTACCTCGCCAAGTTCCCAATGACCTCGGCCGGCCGGAACTTCCCGCAGCTGCTGCCGGCCAACGGCTCCGGCACGCTCCGCCGCCTCAGCACCGGCTTCCCGGGCTCGGGCGTGGTTCGAGCGAAGACGGGAACGCTCAGCGACGTGTCCACCGTCGTCGGCTATCTCGGGCGCGCCGACGGCGTGCTGCTGGTCTCGCTCATGTACAACGGTCCGCGGCCGTGGGCAGCGCGGCAGGCACAGTGGCGGCTCTTCCGCGAGCTGGGCGCCGACGGCGTCGTGATTCCGGCCGACAGCACCCCCGACGCTGGCGTTCAGCTCGGCGGCGAGCCGACGGCTCCGCCCGTCTGGTGGCAGCGCCCCGAGTCGAAGAGCGACACGACGCGCTGACGAGACGGCAGCACACGAAAAAGAGCGGGGCACCGGCGAGGTGCCCCGCTCTTTTTGCATCGCCGGTCCGCTCAGACGCGCCGGGCACCCACGGCGATGAGTGCGATGCCGCCGATCACGGCGATGCCGCTGAGGATCGGGGAGACGGCGACGTGGTGCTCGCGTGCGGCGGTGGCCTGGATCGGCCCCACGTCGAGGACCTTCTCGCGTCGGGTGAAGGAGAATCCGCCGAGCGCGAAGCCGACCACACCGAGCACGAGCAGAATGATGCCGACGAGGGTGGCGACTTTCATCAGTCGATCGGCCGACGGCCCTGGATGACGCGGATCAGCACCACGACGATGGCCAGCACCAGAAGGATGTGGATGAACCCGCCCATCGTGTACGAGGTGACGACGCCGAGCAGCCACAAGACGAGCAGGATCACGAAGATGGTCCAGAGCATAACTCCTCCTGAAAGGGCGTGACTGTTCGGGACTGGAATGCTGATGGGGAGAAAGCTACGGCGCGGCCCG
>JAICUF010000171.1 GCA_025935995.1 Gemmatimonadales bacterium | reverse complement strand
CCTTCCTGCTGGTGCTCGCGGTGCGGGGGCTCTGGGTCCTGCGCCGCCCGCAGCAAGCACCGTGACTGTGCGGCCCCCACGAGAGCGCGTCCCAATGCGCCCAGACCTCCGCGACCTCGCCACGCGATACGCCGCCGCATGGAGCAGCCAGGACCCGGACCGCCTGGCCGCCTTCTATGCCGACTCCGGGATCCTCGCCGTGAATGCCGGCGCGCCCTCGGTCGGCCGCCCCGCGATCCGAGCCACCGTGCAGGGCTTCATGGCCGCGTTCCCGGACATGGTCGTGCGCATGGACTCGGTGGTCGACCGCGGCGACCGGGTCGAGTTCCACTGGACCTGGACGGGCACAAACACTGGCCCCGGCGGCACGGGCCGGGCCGTGCGCATCACGGGCTACGAGGAATGGACCCTGCGCCCGGACGGGCTGATCCGTGAGTCGCGGGGCCATTACGATGAAGCGGAGTATCACCGCCAGGTGGACCCGTTGCGCGGCGAACGGGCCGACTGACTGCCGGCTGGATTGATACCGCACGATAGGCCATCCGAACCGAACCTCCCGATATCGCACTTCCCCACGCTAATGAGCCGCACCGGCTGATCCGCCGACGCTGACCGGGCCGGAGAAACCGAGTCGGGTCGCAGGTTCCGATTTGAAACCTCTGACGTCGAACGGCGTATGACGGGAAGTCGCCCGCTCGCCCGACTTCCCGATTCCGGTGCGCCACCGATGCCCCAACCGATGCGAACCCGCCATCGCGACGCGTGGCGGTTCCACCGCCTGCTGTTGCCCGTCGCCCTCGTCACCCTGCTCGGGTGCCACAGCGGCTGGGCCGAAGCGCGCCGCCTCGCCGCCGCATGCGACGCCGGCAAGGCGGCCGCCTGCAACGACCTCGGCCATGATCTCGAGCGCGGCGCCCATGTGCTCAAGGACGAGGGGCGCGCGGCCGCGCTCTTCGACAAGGGCTGCGCCGGCGGCGTGGCCGAGGCCTGCGCCCGGCTCGGCGCGGCATACGAGGACGCGCGCGCGGTGCGGCGCGACTCGGCGCGCGCCCTCGCGCTGCACCGGAAAGGTTGCGCCGGTGGAAGCCTGGACGGCTGCACCCGGCTCGGCGCGCGTTATCGGAGCGGGGCCGGCGTCACCCGGAGCGTGGACACCGCCGCCGCGCTGTTCACGCGCGCCTGTGACGGCGGCCGGCCGGCGGGCTGCGCGTACCTGGCCGAGCTGCACGTCGCCGGCACCGGCGTCGCGCGCGACCCGGTGCGGGCGGCAGCGCTGTTCCGCATGGCGTGCGATTCCTCCGTCGTCACCGGCTGCCTCGGTCTGGGCCTGCTGCTCGCGGACGGCAACGGCGTCGTCCGGAACGACAGCCTCGCCGCGACGCTGCTCGACAAGGCGTGCGACGCGAACGAAGGCGCCGGCTGCAACCGGCTGGCCGAGCTCTACGCCGCCGGCGCCGGCGTGCCGCAGAGCTTCGATCGCGCGGGCGAGCTCAAGCGACAGGCCTGCCGGAGCGGATACCGGGACGCGTGCCCGAAGAAAAAGGAGGGTTCGTGACCGACACCCCGCCTCCGCTGCTGGTCGCCGAGCACCTCACCAAGCGCTATCGCGGCGTGCTGGCCCTCGACGACGTGAGCTTCGCGATCGGCGAAGGCATCACCGGCCTCCTTGGCGAGAACGGCGCCGGCAAGAGCACGGCGATCCGGATCTTCCTCGGCCTCATCCCGCCCACGTCTGGCACCGCGCTCGCCCTCGGGCGCAGCACGTCGGATGCGCTCGACGTGCGGGCCCGCCTGGGCTACATGCCCGAGCACGACTGCCTGCCGAGCCAGCTGAGCGCGGCGGAGTTCCTGACGCACATGGCCGAGGTGAGCGGACTGCCGCCGTCGGCGGCGCGCACGCGGGCGGCCGACACGCTCCGGCACACGGGACTCTTCGAGGAGCGCTACCGCCCGATCGGCGGGTATTCGACGGGGATGAAGCAGCGCGTCAAGCTCGCGCAGGCGCTGGTGCACGATCCGGCCTTCGTCTTCCTGGACGAGCCGACGGCGGGGCTCGATCCCGCCGGCCGCGAGGAGATGCTGGCCCTGATCCGGAAGACGCACCGCGACTTCGGCATCAGCGTCCTGATGTCCTCGCATCTCATGGCCGACGTCGAGCGCACCTGCGACCGGATCGTGGTCTTCCGGAGCGGCCGGCTCGTGCAGTCCGGCGAGCTCACCACCTTCACCGGCGACACGGCGACGGTGTTCCTGGAGGTGGACAGCAACCGCGACCGCCTCGCCGCGGCACTCGAGCGGCGCGGGATCGTCGTGAGCGACGGCGGGGGCGGCCTCACGATCGAGGGCCCCGACGAATCGGTCTACGACGCGATCCGCGATGCGCTGGTCGAGGCGGAGGCGCCCCTCCGACGGATGGCGCCGCGTCGCCGGGCACTCGCGGACCTCTTCGAGGCGACAGCCGGCACGTCCCCGGCGGGGAGGAGCTGACATGGCCGAGAGCGTACAGGCCGGGCGGGCACCCGGCACCGTCTTCGACATCGGATACCGCTCGTACGCCGGGCGGCGCGAGGGCCGCGGCCGCGGCCGGATCGCCGTGTTCAAGAACGGTGTCCGCACGGCACTGGGCCTGGGCCGGGGCGGTCGCGCGAAGATCCTGCCCTGGTCGTTCCTCGCGATCCTCACGGGCATGGCGCTCATCATGGTCCTGATCGCCGGCGCCGCGACACGGTTCGCGGGCCCCGCCGGGGCGGCGAAGATGGACCTGCCGTCGCACGTCGACTACTACGGCATCGCGTCGATCCTGCTCTTCGTCTTCGCCGCCCTGGTGGCACCGGAGCTCCTGTGCCGGGACCGGCGCGAGCGCACGATCAATCTCTATCTCGTGCGCCCGCTCACCGGGACGGACTACATCGCCGCGCGCTACGCGGCCGGGCTCGCCGTCATGCTGACCGCGGTGTGGCTGCCACAGATCATCCTGTTCCTCGGCCTCACCTTCGACGCTGCGGAGCCGGTCGCCTACCTGCGGGCCAGCTGGCTGGATGTGCCACGGTTCCTGCTCGCGGGGCTCGTGCTGGCGACGTTCACGACCGGCCTCGCGCTCCTCACCGCGGCGTTCACCGACCGGCGTGCGTACGCCTCGGTGTTCCTCGTCGGCCTCTTCATCATCACCGCGCCGTTCACGGCCGGGCTCGCGTCCGACATCCAGGGACCCGCGGGCCAGTGGCTCTCGATGTTCAACCTGACCAACATCCCGATGCACGTGAACGACATCATCTTCGGCGAGCTCAGCGACGTCACGAAGGACGCGCCGGCCGGGAAGCTGCCGGCCGCGGTGCTCGTCGGCTGGTATCTGGCCTGGACGATCGTGCCGGGACTGGTGCTCTGGGCGCGCTACCGGAGGCTCAGCCCGTGAGCGGCGCCACGATGGGGGCGGAGCCGATCATCCGGCTCGACGGCGTCTCGCGCTGGTACGGCAGCGTGGTGGCGGTGAGCGACGTGAGCTTCGACATCCGGCCCGGCATCACCGGGCTCCTGGGCCCGAACGGAGCCGGCAAGTCCACCCTGCTCCGGAT
>JAICUF010000113.1 GCA_025935995.1 Gemmatimonadales bacterium | reverse complement strand
TGTTACCGTCGGCACGGTCTACCGGTACTTTCCCAACAAGGAAGCACTGTTCGCCGCGGTGCTGGACGAGAGCCGGAAGGCACTCCCCAGCGGATGGGCGGTGGCGGAGCGCGATCCCGGCCGCCTCCTCCGCGAGACGATCGATCGCTGGTGGGCCTTCCTCGCCGAACCGGCCCAGTCGGTCCTGCTCCGGGCCAGTCTCGCGCCCAGCGCCGAGACCCCCGAAGCCGCAATCCTCTACGCACGCGAAGTCCGGAGCCGGCTGGAGCAGCAGCTTGGCGGCGTGATCCGGCTCGGCATGGCGGCGGGCGTCTTCCGCTCGGTGGATGTCGGCGGCGTGAGCCGGTCGCTCGCCGACACGCTCCTCGGCGGAGCGCTCACCCGTGCGGCCGCCCCTGCAGCGCCGGGCGACGACCCGGCCGGCTATCTCTCCGTCCTGTACTCGACGCTCGTCAACGGCGTCGTCAACCGTGCACCGCCGGCCCAACCGGCCGAGCGCCCAGCGGCGAACTCCGGTCATGGGGAAGCGGGGCCCGCCGCGCGCACCGAAAGCTGGTAGTCGAGAATTGAAGGACAGACGGGTCCGGCCGGGGTCTCCGGTCCCCATGTGCGCCCCCTCACAGACCCCCCGGCGGGCGGTGGCTATCGTGTCGCCACTCGCTGGCCCTGTCGGTTCACACTGGAGGATGCAATGAACATTCTGTGGACCCTGATCATCGGTCTTGTGGTGGGCGCGATCGCGAAGTTCCTCATGCCCGGCCGCGATCCGGGCGGGATCTTCATCACCATGCTCCTCGGCGTCGCCGGCGCCTTCATCGCCGGGTACCTCGGCCGCGCGCTCGGGTGGTACAGCACGCCCGGCTCGGGACCGGGGATCATCGCCTCGATCATCGGCGCCATGATCCTCCTGTTCATCTACCGGCTGTTCGTCGGTCGGCGGGGTACCACGGTTCCCTGACCACCGCGGGACGACGGAGCGGGAGGGGCGGCCGGCATCGTCGGCCGCCCCTCTTCGCGTGTGGGGGATGCATCGCTAGGTTCCGGCCCTACCTCATCCGCCATCGGAGCGCGTGAAGACCCTGGCCTTCCTCGCCGGCGTTCTGGCGTTCGCGCCGGCGCTCGGCGCCCAATTGCCGATTCACGAGCCGCTCAATCCGACCAGCGCCATTCGCACGGCGCTGTACGCTCAGCCCTATCGGGACTTCGACCCGCGCGGCGGGTGGCAGATCCGCATCGGCTTTGCCTACGGCAACGCGATCGAATCGGACGCGCACGGCACCAGCTCCTATCTGCTCGACGCAGAGGCGATGCGCCTGACGGTGGGTGCCAGCCGCGATCTGGGGCCTCGCGCCTTCGTTGCCGTCGCCGGCGGCGTTGCGGGCACCTATGCCGGCTTCGCCGACGGCTTCTTCGAGTGGTATCACGGACTGATTCACTTCCGGCAGCCGGAACGCGCGGCGCGGCCGCGCAACCAGTTCGCGTGGCGGTTCGTGCTTCCGGGTACGACGGTCGAGCGCCGGCCCGTCGCCCTCGCGCTCGGGGACATGCGGGCCACAGTCGGGCTCCGGCACGGACAGTCGCTCCAGTCGGCGCTCTCGATCACGCTGCCGACGGCGACCGGCGGGCTCGGCCGTGGCGTGCCAGCGGTCGCCCTGGTGCACACGGTCCATCAGGAGGTCTCGTCGCGACTGCTCTTCGAGGGAACCTTCGGCACCGGCGCCACGCCGCATCATGGGGCACTCGCGCCCTGGCAGCGGACGCTCTTCGCATCCGCCTCCACCGGGATTGCGATCCGGCTCTTCGGATCGCAGTCGCTCTACGGCTCCTTCTTCTGGCATTCGCCGTACTACCGTCGCACCAGTCTCCGCTCACTCGACCGGCATGAGCTGACCGCCGATTTCGGCTGGCTTGCGCGCGGCCGGGACGGGCGCGAATGGCACGTCGGGCTCACCGAGGACCTGGGCCCCGGCGATCCCGGCATCGATCTCATTCTGAGTGTGGGACGGACCTTCTGATCAGGCGGTGGGGGTCCCGAAGAGGAACTGCTCCATCTGGCCGAAGAGGAACTCCTTCGAGCGCTCGTCGCGGAGATTGAGCCCGTAGTGATTGATCAGCTGCTGCTGCAGCTTGAGCCACTCCGACCAGCACACGTTGCAGATTTCGTCATAGGCCCGGCGCCCGAGCTCGTTGGGAAACGGCCGGAAAGGCATCTGGCCGCGGGTCTCGCCGCAGCGCACGCACGCGATGTTCGCCATGGGGGGAAGATAGTGCGACCCGCCCCGGATTTGTGACGCACGCAACGGGGCGGATCATCGGGACGCGCTACACTGTTTCAGGGACGCAGGCGATGGGTCTGCCACTCGCCCCGGCGGAGGGCGCGAACCCCGCTCGCGGTCCCGAGCCCGCAGCCAAGGCCGAAGAGAACGGCCAGGGACGTGGTGACGAGAGGAAGCAGGGTCAGCGGCCATGCCAGGAGGAAGGCGGCCACGCCTGCGATCAGGGGTGCCATCGGCGATTGAATCGCATCGACGAAACGGAGCCGCCGGCGGACGAAGTTGCGCGAGATCAGGTAGCCGCCGACCCCGGCCACGAGGGATCCGGCCAGGACGACGGTGGCGAAGAGAGCATCGAGCATAGCAGGCCTCACGAGGGGCGAAGGGACCACGGTGCGTTACAGTACGAAACATCGGTCCGAAAGATTCAGTTCCGGCTAGCGCACCGAGTGGCCCCGCCCCGCGACCGGAGGGAGGAGCGCATATGGCACGACATCCGACGGTGGAGGTGCCGAACATCGGTCCGATGGATCACGCCTGGGACCTCCTGGGCGAGTGGAATGCCGAGCTGGAGGCGCCGGGCGGCGAGGCGGCGGTACATGGGAAGGTGCTGTTCAACTCGTGGGCCGAGGCCGAGCTGCACTGGGATCCGGTGGAGGCGGCCCTCGCGGGGATTCCCGCCAGCGTTCCGCTCGAGCGGGCGAGCGAGATCCACATGACCGACGCGGGAGGGGGGGCGCTCCAGTGGGTGCTGCACGCGCCGAGCTGCAACTGGTCGCTGCAGGCCACGCTGTGGCCCGGGTCGCTTCACCTGTTCGTCCACGACGTGGAGGACGACGAGGAGCAGCTCTACCGGGCGCATGCCAGCCGCACCGCCGAATACTACTGGCGGAAGTACCCGCTGGAGGCCGCGTCCTGACCCCTCGGGCGGCGGGCGGCGGTCACCAGCGGACCGCCGCGCTGCCCCAGAGGAATCCCGATCCGAATGCCGTGAGCGCGATCAGGTCGCCGGGGCGGATGCGGTCGGCGCGGACGCACTCGTCGAGTGCGATGGGAATCGTTGCGGCGGTGGTGTTTCCGTATCGCTGGATGTTGTTGTAGACCTGCCCGTTGTCGAGGCCCAGGTTACGCTGGACCATCTCCGAGATCCGCAGATTGGCCTGGTGGGGAATGAGGAGCGAAAGGTCCGCGGGCGCGGCCCCGGCCGCCGCCAGCGCCGCTCGGACCGATTCGGGCATTCTTGCCACCGCGTGCCGGAAGACTTCCTTTCCGTCCATCGCCAGGAAGTGACGGCCTTCCCGAAGCTGTGCCTCCGACACGCGGGGGTGATACATCGAGCCCGGCGCGTCGACCCAGAGCTTTTCCGCGTGGGTCCCGTCCGAATGCAGGTCGATCGCCAGAATGCCCCGATCGGGGTCATCACTTGGCCCGAGCACCGCGGCCCCCGCGCCGTCGGCGAAGATCACGGCGGTATTTCGCCCGCGCGTCGTCACGTCCATCCCCGTCGACTGCACCTCGGCGCCGACCACGAGCACGGTGCGATAGCTGCCCGCGCGGATCCAGGCGTCGGCGACCGACAGCGCGTAGATGAAGCCGCTGCACTGCGTCCGGATATCCAGCGCGGGGATCGGGTCCGCGCCGAGCATGCGCTGCAGGAAGACGCCGTTGCCGGGCGCGAAGTGATCGGGGGTGGACGTCGCGTAGACGATGGCATCGATCGCCGACGGCTGGAGCGACGCCATCGCGAGTGCCTGGCGGCTCGCGGCGAGGGCCAGCTCGGCGCCGGTTTCGCCCTCGGTGACCCAGCGCCGCTCCTCGATGCCGGTGCGGGTGCGGATCCACTCGTCGGTCGTCTCCATCCGCCCGCTCAGGTCGTCGTTGGTGACGACGCGATCCGGCACCGCCATGCCGGTGCCGAGAAAGCGGGCGCGGCTTACCACGGCATCAGACGCCGCCGAGCCACGGATAGCCCTGGTCTTCCCAGAAGCCGCCGGGACGTTCCCGGGTAAAGGTCATGGCGGTGAGATACTTGGTGAGCTTGTACCCCAGCTTGTTCGGCGAATAGAGGCGGACCGGCGCGCCGTGTTCGGGCATGAGCGGACGGTCGTTGAAGGCGTAGGCCAGGATCGTCTGCGGATGCATGGCGCTCTTGAGGTCCCACCCGTTGTAGTACGGCACGCCCTGCGCCGTGCGATCGAACGAGTCGAACCGGAGGTACCGCGCAGCTCCGGTCGGCTCGGCCAGCTGAGCCACGGCACGCACCGGCGCGCCCGTCCACGTCGCGATGGTGGTCCATCCCTCGACGCAGTGATGCGGGACCGTGTACGTCACCCGGGGGAGCGCCTGCAGCATCGGCAGGGTGAGGCGCATCGGTTTCCGGACGAGTCCGGCGACGTTCAAGGCCCACGCGGCCGGATCCTCGAGCAGCGGCGTCGCATCGGCGACATGATAGTTGGGCATCGACGCGCTTCGCGCCGACACCGGCCACTCCGGCGCCGGGCGGCCGCCGGAGAGAAAGATGTGCTCGCCCACCCAGTCGTTGAAGCGGCTCACGGTCGCCAGCCGGGGTCGCAGCAGATGCCCGCCATCCCACGCGCAGCCGGCCGCCGCGGCGGAGCCGGCCAGCAATCCGAGCCGGAGGAAGTCGCGCCGGGTCACGCCATCCGGCTCACGCGCCATGGCTTGGGAACCTCCCGCGGTACCAGCCCGTGATCATCCCCCGGAGCGACGCGGGATCGACGAGCAGCACGAGCGTCACGTGCAGGATGGTGAAGCCGACGAAGAGCCAGACGGCGACGAAGTGCCAGTAGCGTGCGAGCTCATACCCGCCGAACAGCGCGGTGAGCCACCAGAGCTGGACCGGCTTGTAGATGGCGAAGCCGGTGAGCAGGCTGAGCGCGCCCAGTGCGATGATGAACGTGTAGGCGCCCTTCTGCAGCGCGTTGTGCTTTCCCTGCGGTGGGTGGTCCCGCCTGAGGCGCAGGTAGTAGAGCTGCATCTGCGTCGCGCGCGGCACGTCGCGCGGGCGGAAGACGAGCGTCCGCCACTCGCCGGAAACGAGCATGTAGCCGACATACAGCAGTCCGCTCAGGAGGAAGACCCACGCGAGCGCGAAGTGCCACTGCAGCCCGCCGGCGAGCCAGCCGCCCAGCCGCGACCAGCGCGGAAAGCTGTACATGTCGAACGGATTCGGGACGGGATAGACCTTGCCCTTCTGCCCGAAATGCGGAAAGGCCTGGTAGATCTGGAGCCCGCTCGCGATGAGCCCGGTGAGGGCGATCGCGTTCACCCAGTGGGTGAGCCGCACGATCCAGTGATGGCGGTGGACGAGGGGCCGGGCCGGAGCCGCCGGCTCGATGACGGGCTCGATGGAGGGTTCGACCGCCGATTCGGCCGGCGGCATCGGAACGCCTTCGGAGACGGACTCCATGTCGGCTCCTGCGCGAAAAATCGTGGCGAGCGGGATGGTGTAGGGTAGCGGATGCGTTGGCGCCCCGCCAGCGGACGATGCCGCGCTGTCATCCCCCTCCGAGCAGCGCCCGCGCCGCGCGCCGGCCGCTCGCCAGCGCTCCCGGAACGGTTCCGTTCTCGCCATCCGCGGCGGTGGCTTCGCCCGCGGCGACGAGCGTGCCGGCGAGCGGCCGGCCGAGCGACGCGAAGGCATCGGCCCCGCCCACCAGGGCGTAGCTGTACGCGCCGCGGGACCACGGGTCGCCCGACCAGTCGTGATGGTACAGGTCCACCAGGAGGCCGCCGAGCCGCGTGCGCGGTACATCGATGGCCGGGGCGAGGACGTCGAGTGCGAGCGCCGCGAGCTGCTGGCGGTCGAGTCCGAGGAGAGCGCGGGCCGATGGCCCGCCCGCCCACGCCGTGATCATCGGCGCGCGAATCGGCGCCGGCGTCCACCAGGTCGGAATCGGCGCGCCGGGGATGTGCAGGAAGCCAAGGTCGCGCGGCCAGGGCGTTTCGCGGAACTGGAGCACCAGCCGGAGGACCTGCCCCATCGCGAGCAGCGCGATCGCGTCGCGCCACTCGGCCGGGTCGGGATCGAGGCGGATGCCCGATGGCGCCGACAGATCCTGCAGCACGCCGAGCGGCACGGTGACGATCGCGGCGCGAGCGGTCACCGTTTCCGGCGGACCCCCCGCCACGCCGACGGCGCCGACCGTGACCCGACCCGGGCTCCAGTGCACTTCCCTCGCCGCCATCCGTAGCCGCACGTCCGCCAGCGGACCGCCGAGCGGCTCAGCGAGTGCCGCGACGAGCGCGTCGTAACCGCTCAGGAGCCGGGCGGCGCCGCTCGCGCCACTGGCCTCACCGCCTTCCGATCGTCCCAGCGCGCGAACGCTCATGCGCGTGAGATCGGCCGCGTGAAATCCCTCGACGTACCGTGCCGCCCAGCGTCCCGCCTTCGAACGGCGATGCGGATGCAGCGCGGCCTCGACCGGCCGGTCCGATCCGCCGGTGTCCAGGCCGTGCAGGATGCTCGCGACGCGCGACCAGAACGCGCCGACCGGCCGGCGCGTCCCCTTCTCGAAGACGTGATGCTCCTCGCCCACCTCGTAGCTCGCGAGGCCGTTCGCCGCGACGAGTGCCCGGAGCGCCTCCGGCTCGCCGTGCATGAACTCGGCGCCGAGCTCGATGGGGAGCGGCAGGGACGGCACGCGATGGGTGTGGATGCGGCCGCCGATGCGATCGCGCGCTTCGATGAGCGTGACGCGCTCGCCGGCCCGGAGCAGCTCGCCCGCCGCCGCGAGACCGGCGACGCCGGCTCCGACGACGATCACGCCGTCCGCCCGGTCGCTCATCGGCGGAAGAGGTAGGCGAGCTTGAGGAAGAAGCCGTCCACGTTGCGGGTGAGATCGGAGAAGCCGGCGGCGCTCGGGCCCAGGAGCGTGCTGCCATACCCGAGGAAGGCGACGGTGCCCGGCGTAGGCTCGAACGACGCGAGCCAGTCGAGGCGGAGCCGGCCCGACTCGGTGGCAGCGAGCGGGGCGGTGCCGCTGAAGAGGGGCCGCCCGGTGGCGGGATCCAGCAGCGCCGCCTGCCGCTGCGACTGGTACTCACCCACGAATCGGAAAAAGAGCGCCCGGTTGGGCTGATACTCGGCGCGGAGGCGGGGGATGATCGTCCGCGCGAACTCGCTCCCATCACGCTTCCGCGTGATGCGGGAGTAAGTGGTCGAGAGCCCGATGCGGAAGAGGTTCGTGGGCCGGAACTCGAGCCCGGAGGTGATGCGCGTCTCCCGCCCCTCCGACGCCTCGGGGAAGATGGCCGTCTCCGCGCGGCTCACCCGGACGTCGCCGTTGAAGTGGCGGAAGGTGGGCGACGTGAGCCGGAGCGACCCGCTGAACGCGTTGTCCA
>JAICUF010000167.1 GCA_025935995.1 Gemmatimonadales bacterium | reverse complement strand
GTCGCCCGGATCTCGACCACGTCGTCCTCCTTCTTGCGGCTTCAGTCCCGAGGACCGTACGCCGCCCCTCAGGGGCCGCGTTGCCCCCGGGCTGCCAGGACGACGGCCGCGAGCGCATGACCTCACGATTTCCGTCGCCGGCGCGTTGGTCAGGTGAGGTCGCGGCCGGCCCACAACTCCGTCGCCACCGCCTCGCTCATCCCTCATCAGGAAGGACTCTCCATGTCTCTCGAGGCCAACAAGGCAATCGTCGTGCGCTGGTTCACCGACTTCTGGGGCAGCGACTTCGATCCGGCGATCATCGATGAGCTCGCCGCACCCGACATCCGGTTCGAGTACTCGCTCCACGAGCCGCTCCGCGGCCGCGACGAGGTACGCGAGTTCGCGCTGCGGTTCCGTGCGGCGTTCCCGGATCTCGGCTTCGGCGCGACCGCGGATCTGATCGCCGAGGGCGACTACGTCGTCGGTCAGTGGAAGGGCGGCGGGACGCACACCGGCCCGGCGTTCGACGACCTGCCGATCGGCTCGCTCCCGGCCGCCTCCGGCAAGACGATGGAGTTCACCGGCACGACCGTGATCAAGGTGGTCGATGGCATGATCGCCGAGGAGGTCGGCCTCGACGACGGCGTCGCGGTCCTGCAACAGCTGGGCCTGATTCCGGAGGCCTAGGCGTCTCCGCCGAAGAGCTCCTGGGAACCAGCGCCGCCGACCCGCGCCGCTTCGCCGCCACCTGGGCGGCCGAGCGCGGGATCGTCCCGCGTCCCTCCCGCCGACCGGACGCGCGCCGCAGACGGCGCGTCCTGACGGCATTCACCGTGCTCGCGTCCGCGGCGCTGATCGTGTCGGCGTTGCTCCTGGCGACCGGCGAGCCCAAGGTCGCGCTCGTCACCGCCAGGCCGACGCACGCCGTCCCGCCGTCATCCACGCTCGCGGTCCCGCCGGGCCGGGTGAGCGCGAGCGCCGCCACGCCGATCGAATGGATCCTGCTCTTCCTCGCGGTCGTCGCGCTCGCCTTCGCGGCCTGGCTGCGGTGGAGCTGGGGACGCTCGCGAGCTCCCGGCGCCGCGGTCTCGTCATCGCTTCCAGAACTGTGAGCGAGCCCCGGACCGACCCCATTCCATACGCTGGGCGAGTGGTGACCCGGGCACCGATCCGCTACGCCCACAACGGTGAGGCCGCGATCGCGTACAGGGTCATCGGAGACGGCCCCGCGGACATGCTGTTCGTCGGCGGCTTCGTGAGCCACCTCGAGATCGGGGTGGAACCGCCGTTGGCGCACCGGTTCTGGGAGCGGATCGGGGAGTTCGCGCGGGTGATCGTCTTCGACAAGCGGGGCATGGGGCTGTCCGACCGTGACGCGGGCGCCTACACGCTCGAGAACGTCGTCGATGACGCGCTCGCGGTCCTCGACGCGTGCGGCGTCGAGCGGACGGTCGTATTCGGGGTGTCCGAGGGCGGGTCAGCCGCCACGATGCTGGCGGTGGCGCACCCCGAGCGCGTGAGCGCGATGGTGCAGTACGGCACGTTCGCGCGAATGTCGCGGGCTGACGACTACCCGGAGGGGGTGCCGGTCGAGGTCACCCGCCGGTTCTGGAGGCGGATGATCGAGCGCTGGGGCGAGCCGGTCAGCATCCAGGACTGGGCACCCGGCGCGGCACACGATCCCGAGGTGCGCGAATGGTGGGCACGCATGCTGCGGTCCGGGGCGAGTCCGGGGACGCTGCGGACGATCGGGGTCATGTACGAGGAGTTGGACGTGCGGCCACTGCTCGGCGCCGTGAGCGTGCCGACCCTTGTGCTCTACCGCGCCGACGATCAGCTCGTGCGGCCGGCGCACTCGCGCGCGGTCGCGCGCGGGATTCCCGGCGCACGCGAGGTTGAGCTGGCCGGTAAGGACCATCTCTGGGTCGCGGGCGACCAGGACGCGATGATCGACGAGATCGAGGAGTTCGTCACCGGGCGGCCGGCCGCCACGGTTCGCAACCGGATGCTCGCGACCATCCTCTTGACGGAGATCGTCGCCTCCACCAACAGCGCGGCCGAGCACCGGGACCGCCGGTGGCGCGAGCTGCTCGGCCAGCACGTGTGGCGCGTCGAGCGAGAGCTGGCGCGCAACCGCGGCCAGTTGGTGAGTCGGACCGGCAACGGCCTGATGGCGACTTTCGACGGCCCGGCCCGAGCTGTACGGTCCGCGCTGGCGATCCGCGCCAGCGCGCGCACGGCCGGCCTGGAGGTGCGCGCCGGCGTCCACACCGGCGAGTGTGAGGTGATGACCAGTGGCATCGCGGGGGTCGCGGTGCGCCTTGCCGCGCGCGTGATGGCCACCGCGCGGCCGGGCGAGGTGATCGCCTCCCGCACGGTCAAGGACCTCGTCGTCGGCTCCGGGCTCGAGTTCGAGGACCGCGGCGCGCGAGTGCTCGAGGGGGTGCCCGGCGAGTGGGCGCTGTATGCGGTCAGCGACGACGCCGAGCAGCCGTCGATGGCGTCCGCCGCGCCGATGGCATCCACGGAGCCGCTCGATGAACTCAGCGCCCGCGAGCGCGAGGTGATGCGGCTGGTCGCTGAGGGGTTGAGCAACGAGCAGATCGCCGAGCGGCTCTACCTGAGCGTCCGAACGGTCGAGCGCCACCTCTCGAACGTCTATGTGAAGCTGCGGGTGTCCGGCAAGGCCGCCCGGGCGGCGGCGGCGGTGCGCTTCTCCCGCGAAGGTTGAGCGCGGGCGGCCACGTTCGACAGCTGCGGCGTACGTGCATCCCGCCAGCCCTGTTCACACCGAGTGGGTGGTGGCGCCGATGCCGCGCGAGCGGACGGCGGGGAGCATTCGCCCCACATGGGCCACGAGATGACACGTCAAGCGGAGCGGCCGGCCGGGCTGACGCCGCGCGAGGCGGAGATCCTGCGCCTGCTGGCGCGCGGGCTGCTGAACAAGCAGATCGCGCGGCTCCTCGGGATCGCGCCCAAGACGGTCGGCAACCACGTCGAGCACATCTACGCGAAGATCGGCGTCTCGAGCCGCGCCGCCGCCGGGTTCTTCGCCGCCGCGCATGGGCTGATCTCGTTCGCGGACACGAGCGCCGGCCCGTCCGCGCCGCCGCCGGGACGCTGCAAGCGCGCTCCCACCGGAGCCGGCCGGGATGAGGCGAACGCCTCGGGGACCGCGCCGCACAACTGCCGGCTGAGCCTCAGCGGCGCGGCCTGGCCAGGTAGCGGTGCCCGGCGCGCACGACGATGGTGCGCCGGCGTATCGAGTCGCGGACCTTGACGACCCCCTTGGCCACCCGCGTCAGCGTCCCTGAGCAGCTGTCCTGGACGAGCCACTTGGTGCCGCGGACGGTCGCGGCGCTGTAGCGGCCGCGCGTGCGGAAGCTGCCGGAGCCATCGCCCCACAGCCTGCGTTGCTTGGGGCGCTGCCGCGCGGCGCTCGCGCGCTTCGGGCACGGGGCGAGCGCCTCGACGAGCGTCAGCGTCGTGATCCCGCGTGTCTGAGTGATCTTGAACAGCCCGGCGTAGAACGTCGCGCGCTGCGCGGCGGCGCCCGGCTTGGGCTGTGACGCCAGCACGATCCGGCCATGGCGCGTATCGAGGATCGAGCCGAACGGGATCATCGTGGTGGAGTCGAGCACGACGTAGTGCTTGGAGCCGGGCACGCGCAGACGGACGGTGCCGCCGGCCGGCGTGGCCACCGCGGACTTGCCGTAGCGCGGTGTGGGCACCGGAGTCGGTGTCGGCGTCGGCGTCTGCACCGGCGTCGGCACCGGCGTCGTCGTCGGAGTGGGCGCCGGTTCCGTGCTGCTCGCGACGGCGACCTCATAGGCGCCGGCGTCGCAGGCGCTGCCCTGCGGGCGCACGAGGTCGCGCTGGTCGG